>JBDROD010000416.1:0-3080 GCA_043810415.1 Candidatus Zixiibacteriota bacterium
CCATAATCATCATATTTACCATCACCGCTTTCTATTGGTCAAGGGCTAAAAAGGAAAAAGAGAAAGTTTCGCCCAAGCTGTATGTCGATGCCATGAAATCGCTTTTGGCGGGAGAGGAAAAAGTCGCATTTCAAAAATTCAAAGAAGTGGCAAGAAGAGATCCGGACAATTTAGATGCTTTTTTGAAGCTAGGAGACCTGTTTAGAAAGAACAAGAAATATGACAAGGCCATCCAAATTCACAAGGAGCTTTTGATTCGTCCCTCGATTTTACCAGAGGACAAAAATGAAATCCTTAAAAGCTTAGCCCAGGATTATTCCGCCTCGGGAAACAACAACAAAGCAATTGCCGTGTTGCAGGAGCTATACCAGGAAAATGAAAAAGACCGCTGGGTGGCTCTCCGGTTATTGACCGAATATGAAACGACCGCCAAGTGGGAAGAGGCTTTCGATCTAAGAAAAAGGATTACCGATCGTAAAGAAGACGAGACCAACCGAATACTGGCACTTTATAAGGTTTTTTGGGGCAAAGCCCGGGCTGACATGGGGGAACTGCATAAAGCCAGGGTAGCGTACAAGGAAGCACTGAATTATGACGAAAGCTGCATCCCGGCTTACATTTACCTGGGGGAAGCCTATTACGAAGATGGTAGACTTAAGGATGCAGTGGAATATTGGAAGAAACTGGTGGAGACGATACCGGAGGCGGGATATTTGATCTTCGATAAGCTGGAGAAAAGCTTGTTTGAATTGGGAGAGTATGGGGACATCACCGAGATTTACGAGAGCTTATTGAGCCGTAATCCGAAAAACGTAACAGCTTTGTTTTACCTTGCTCGAATCAACGAGAAAAAAGGAAATCTGGAAATGGCAGTGGATCAATACCGACAGATTTTGGATACCGATCCGGATTACTCGGTTGCGCGACTGAGCTTAGCCAGGCTTCATCTGGCTTCAGGACACCAGGAAGAGGCGACGGACCTTTTGGAAAATCTGGTGCAGAGTTTTCCACCAGCCCGAAAGGAATTTATCTGCCAGCGATGTGGACATAAATCCGCCGAATCCTTATGGAAGTGTCCATCATGTCAGGAATGGAATTCATTCAAAATCTGAATCACCCGAGGGGAATGCACTAACCGTATACCCTTTGGGTTTTGACGATTTCTGTGGATTTGATTATCCTACCGATTTTTGATTTCATCTACATTAAAATCATGATAGTCCAAGCCGGGTTTTTGCAGAAAGAGAGCATTCCTTTTGAGATTCGAATAATAACGGGGTTTGTTTTTACGTAAAGCATATAAGCTTAAGAGACAAAAGCTTTATTTGGATTTTACCATGAAAGTAGATATCACCCCCTTGATGCGGCAATATCTGGAGATAAAAAACCAGTTCCCGGAAGAGATCGTATTCTTTCGCATGGGTGATTTCTATGAGATGTTCGGTGAAGATGCCAAGATAGCATCCCAGATTCTGGGTATAGCTTTGACCTCCCGCGGACAAATCAAAGGGGAGAAAATCCCGCTGGCCGGGGTGCCATACCATGCAGGGGAAAGATACCTCTCCCAGCTTTTGAAGGCGGGCAAGAAGGTGGTGATATGCGAACAGATGGAGGATCCCCAATCGGCCAAAGGGATCGTTAAAAGAGAGGTGGTGGAAGTAATTACCCCGGGAACGGTAATGGTGGAGGGGGTGATCCAGGAGAACCAGAACAATTATCTGGCCAGCTTGTACGAAGCGGGGGAGAGAATGGGCTTGGCTTTTCTGGATCTGTCCACCGGTGAGTTCAAGCTGGATGAAGGAGAAAGATATAGGATAGTCGAAAGGCTAAATGTGCTCTCTCCTTCGGAGATCATAGTTCCGCACGACTGGACAGAGGAGAAGATCAAACATTTGCGGCTGCTGCACCAGAACACCTCTTTCACCTTTTTGGAAGAGTGGAAGTTCGATTACCCCTTTGCCTACCAATCCCTGGTGCAACACTTAAAGGTTAGCTCCCTGGAGGGGTTCGGTTGTCAGGATTTGAAATTAGGAATCTCTGCCGCCGGAGCCATCTGGGCTTATCTAAAACAGACCAAGAAGAACATGCTTTCACACATCAATACCCTATCCCCCATCTTTTCGGATGAGGTGATGTTTTTGGATGCTAATACCATAAGGAACTTAGAACTTCTCTCTCCCATGGGAAGTGGAGATAAGGATTCCACGCTTTACTCTCTGCTTAACCGAACCAAAACCATTATGGGAGCACGTCTTCTGAAAAATTGGATAATCAGACCTTTATTGAACGTGGAAAAAATAAAGGAAAGACAGGAGGTTATCGGTGAATTTCTTAAGCACCGGGAATGGCGCGAGGGAATAAGTGACCGGATGAAAACCATTGCGGACCTGGAGCGACTGGCGGGCAGGATCGGATGTGATAAAGCCACTCCCCGGGACTTGATTTGGCTCAAAGATTCCCTTAACCAAATCCCGGGAATAAAATCGGTTTTGGGGAAATCGGATAGAGCGCTTTTGATCTTCATTAAGGAGGATTTACCCGACACCTCCTCTTTGGTGCAACTGCTGGAAAGCTCCTTAGCGGATGATCCACCATTGACTTTAAACGAGGGGGGAATCATCAAATCCGGTTTTTCTTCCGAGTTGGATCACCTTAGGGAGAGCATTAAGGAGAGCAAAAGGTGGATAGCGGGATTGCAGGAGGAGGAAAGGAAAAAGAGGGGAATCCCTTCCCTCAAGGTAGGTTTCAACAAAGTCTTTGGTTATTTCATTGAGGTGACCAAACCGCATCTGTCCAAGATACCCGGTGAATATATCAGGAAACAAACCATGGTGAATGCCGAAAGATTCATCACCACCGAGTTGAAGGAAAGGGAGGATTTTATCCTGGGAGCGGAAGAAAAAATCTTCAAACTGGAATATGAATTGTTCCTGCAATTAAGGTCGAAGGTGGCGGAGGAAACCTCTAAAATTCAGAAAACCGCAGAATTGGTAGCGGTGCTGGATATTTTGTCGAGCTTATCCGAAGTGGCGGAGAAACACAATTATAATTGCCCGAAGGTGGACTCAGAAGATGAAATC
>JBDROD010000417.1:0-9063 GCA_043810415.1 Candidatus Zixiibacteriota bacterium
ATCTGAATGAGGGACAGAACGGAATACTAAGCAAGGTGAAGACAGCTTTGGAAGCAGATATTTATTCACCTTTTCTAATTCACGGCGTTACCGGAAGCGGGAAGACTCAGGTATATATCGAAGCGATAAAAGAGGTTTTAAAATATGGAAAGCAGGCACTGGTTTTGGTGCCGGAGATATCGTTGACTCCCCAGATCATATCCCGCTTCAAAGCCAATTTCAGCGACAGGGTGGGATGCCTTCACTCCCGTTTGTCAGCCGGGGAGAGGTTCGATACCTGGCGGCGGGTGAAAAGCGGTGATCTTCCCATTATAGTGGGCGCCAGGTCGGCAGTTTTCTCGCCCTTTCAAAACCTGGGTTTGGTGGTGGTGGACGAGGAACACGATCCTTCCTACAAACAGGATGAGCCGGCTCCCAGATACAATGCCCGGGACGTGGCGGTGATGAGGGCTAAGCTGAACCGGGCGGTGGTCATCCTCGGTTCTGCCACCCCCAGTCTGGAATCATACTACAACGCTCAAAAGGGGAAATATACTCTGTGCCAATTGCCAGAAAGGGTGGATGACCAGAAACTTCCCCAGGTCAAGATCGTGGACCTTACCGGAGAGAGAAAAAAGGGGAACAAGAATTCACTTTCCTCCGATCTCTCCACCTTATTAAAAGAAAGGATGGAAAAAGGGGAACAGGCGCTCTTGTTTTTGAACCGGCGGGGTTTTTCCACCTTTGTCAAGTGCCAAGAATGCGGACACATAGAGAAATGCCCGCGCTGCGACATTACTTTGACGTTTCACCGCACCGACTTCTCGTTGCGATGTCACTATTGCAACCATTACAAACGGGCGCCGGAGCTTTGCCCCTCCTGCCAGGGCTCCGATTTCATGTACAAGGGAACCGGGACCCAAAAAATCGAAGAGGAGCTAAAGAGGGATTTTCCCTCGGCATTAATGGAAAGGATGGATCTGGATACCACTTTACGGAAAGGGGCACACAGAAGAATCTTGAGCGATTTTGGAAGGAAGAAATTCCATATCCTTTTGGGTACTCAAATGATCACCAAAGGATTGGATTTTCCTTTTGTCACCCTGGTGGGAGTGATATCGGCGGATATGAGCCTGGATTTGCCCGATTTCCGCTCAAAGGAGAGAACCTTTCAGCTTTTGACACAGGTAGCGGGGAGAGCCGGACGGGGAAGACAAGAGGGGGAGGTGATAGTCCAGACTTACCATCCGGAGGAGTGGTCCATCCAGCTGGCGGCAGAGCACGATTTCGTGGCGTTCTACGATAAAGAGATGGAACAGCGCAGAGAACTGGGCTATCCCCCTTTTAATCATCTGATCCTGGTGATCTTCTCCGGTAAAACCCAAAAGGAGGTCACTGCCTATGCCCAGGAATTCTCCTATATGTTAAGAAAAAAAATGGCTTCAGAAAAACAGAAACAGATGGAGATATTGGGGCCGGCTCCGGCTCCTTTAGCCAAAATCAAGGACCAGTATCGCTGGCAATTGTTAATAAAAACAAACAGCATCACCAGGACCACCAGCCTGATGCGGAGGATGCTGGAGCAAGACAAAAATTCAAAAACCAAAAAGTCGGTGCGTATAATCGTTAATGTGGACCCGATGGATATGCTTTAGTTTAGAGTATCGAGTTTGGAGTTTTGAGGAAAATCCTTTTTCTGGCAGTGCTTCATAATCATGCCTCTTTATTCTTGAACGAGGGGAGAATTGATGATAACCTTAGATGATGTCAAAAAGAACGAAAAGGTAGGGCTGTGGATCAAAAAATCGGATGAGATATTGGGGGTGATCGGATATACCGAGCACGGACAGAGACACTCCAGCCTGTCCGCCAGCATCGCTTTCAACATCATGACCCGGCTGAAACATCCGGAGAAGCGGGCGGAGCTTGCCTCTATTGCTGCTTACCTGCACGACATCGGAAACGTGATCAACCGGGATGATCATGCGCATACCTCCGCCATCCTCTCTTATTCCATCCTCACGGAGATGAACATGCCGATCGAAGAGATCCTGGAGATAATAGCCGCGATAGGCAACCATGACGAGAAGGACGGCGTGCCGGTTTCCGACATCTCCGCCGCGGTGATTCTGGCGGATAAATCGGACGTGCACAGCTCGCGGGTGAGGACTCTGGAGATGATCAAGCAGGACATCCACGACCGGGTGAACTATGCGGCAAAAAGCTCCTTCTTGAGAGTGGAGGAGGATAAGAAGGTGATCGTCCTGGAGCTGAAGATCGATACCTCCATTTCCCAGGTGATGGAGTATTTCGAGATCTTTCTCTCCCGGATGCTGATCTGCAGAAAAGCATCTGAGTTTTTGGGTTGCAAGTTTCAGCTGGAGATAAACGGACAGAGGTTGTTGTAAGGGAGGGTCTAAGGTGAAGGGTCAGGGGTCAGGGGTCAAGGGTCAAGAATTAATTTTTGATTTCTGGAAAGTCAGGAGAAATCGGATCGCCTAAACCCCAGCCCTGTTTCCTACAGGGGAATAACTTTAGGATGAATCAATCTCCACTTGGGGGAGAGGGGGATTTAGTCGGTTAGAATTTAATAAGGAATCGAATATGAAGAAAAAACTCACCTACAAAAGCTCGGGGGTGGATATCCGGGCGGGAGATAAAGCTAAGGATAAGATCAAAAAATTGGCTCGGGCTACCTTCACTCCCGGGGTGTTGAAAGGGATCGGAGGTTTCGGCGGGTTTTTCGAGCTGAAAACTAAAGAGTATAAGGAACCGGTACTGCTTTCCAGCGTCGATTCGGTGGGGACGAAGCTGAAAGTGGCTTTTATGATGAGAAAACACGATACGGTGGGGGAAGACATCGTCAACCACTGCATCAACGACATTCTGGTGCATGGAGCCAAGCCTTTGTTTTTTCTCGATTACATCGGGATAGGAAAACTCGATCCTGCAGTTGTAACGGAGATAGTGAAGGGTTTGTCCAAAGCCTGCCGGAAAGCGGGGTGTGCCCTGGTGGGGGGCGAGACGGCGGAGCTGCCCGACTTTTACGAAAGAGGGGAATATGATTTGGCTGGATGCATCGTGGGGGTGGTGGAGAAAAAGAAGATCATCGATGGCTCGAACATCCGTCCCGGGGACCGGATCATCGGACTCAAGTCGAGCGGTCTTCATACCAACGGTTATTCTTTAGCCCGCAAGGTCCTCTTCAACGCAGCCCGCTTCAATGTAAACAAACCTATTGACGAGTTGAAGACCACAGTAGGCAAGGAGCTTTTGAAAGTCCACCGCTGTTACGCACCTTCGATTCTGCCCGTTTTGAAAAAGTTCAATGTCAAGGGGATGGCGCACATCACCGGAGGGGGAATCCAAGGGAATCTCCGCCGGATCTTGCCGGAGAATTGCGATGCCCTGATTCATACGGATGCATGGAAGGTTCCAGCGATATTCAGACTGATCCAAAGGGAAGGAAACATCGAAGAGAGGGAGATGTTAAAAGTGTTCAACATGGGGATAGGATTGGTTTTAGTGGTATCGAAGAACGAGGTGGGAAAGATATCGACCCAGCTTTCATCGTCCGGAGAAAAAGTTTTTCATATCGGGGAAATAACTTCCGGATTTGGGCGGGTTGTTCTTGTTGGAATTTGAAATTCATGGTAAGGCGTAGCCAAACCTTTAGAGTTTGATCGCCAAAATGTAAAGGGCGTGTTGAAAAATTCAAATTTCGGGGCGGGATGAATTCCCGCCCCCAATGAACGATAATCATTTATCATCCATAGAGCAGGGCATTTAGCCCTGCTAATTGGGTTTTTCAACCGTCCATTCAAAGCTTAACCGCCAAGGCATGAAGCCTTGGCTACGCTAATTTCATTGAGCATTATCGCCAGTAAGCCTGATAAATCAAGCAATTACAATAGAGCTAGTACGCCTGATAAATCAGGCAACTACAATAGAGAACGAATTTATGTTGCATACCAGTAGAACCTTGTCTGGCGATGTTTGATATAACGCTATAAATATTCATTTAGTGTTGATTTTCAATCAAAATGGAACTTGATATTCCAGACTATCCGAGTTAATCCATCTTGACAAAGTAAATAATGACTCGGTATATTATGTTAGATGATCCTTTAAAGGGAGAATAATATGGAACGAAAAGAACATCTGTTGGGAATCGTACAGGATGCCATCCGGGTGGAGAACGATGGGTATCAGTTCTACCGTTTGGCGGAGGAAAAGACCAGGGATGCGAAAGGGAAAGAGGTCTTTGCCTCGTTGGCCCAAGATGAGACCAATCACATGAGGATACTTAAAAGTCTCTACCAGAGCGTAAAGGAGAAGGGGGAGTTTCACTTCGACGAGATGAAGGATATCAAGCATTTGCTGGAGGGGACAACCGAAAGCCCCATCTTTTCCAAGGAGTTCAAAAACAGGTTGAACCAGGCGCATTTCGAGATGACCGCGCTCTCCATTGGAATTCTTCTGGAGAAAAACTCCATCGATTTTTACAAAAAAGCCGCCCAGGAGAGCAGGAATAGAGACGTGAAGATGCTTTTCAATTATCTGGCGGAGTGGGAGGGGGAGCATTTGAGAGCTTTAGTAAACCAGCAAAAATTACTGCAGCAGGATTACTGGACCGAAGCCCGATTCTATCCGTTTTAATCATGAAACCGAAATTCAAATACTATTGCGAGGAGTCCATATGAATAAAAAGAAAGTCTCCCCCCGAAGGGGAATGATGCTGGAGAAAGGGACTCAGCTGCTCGGGGCATTAAAACAGGCGATTAAGGCCGAAAGCGAAGGATACTATTTTTACCAGATGGCAGGAGAAAAATCCGGGGACCCCAATGCCAAAGAGATTTTCAACTCGCTGGCTCAGGATGAATTGGATCACGGGAGCGTGCTGAAGGGATTGTACCATGCGATCATGAAGAAAAGCGAATTTAAGTTCGATCACAAAAGACACCACAGATCGAAATCGAAGTCCGGCTCTCCCGGAACCATCTTTTCCGCCAACTTCAAGCAGCGAATAAAACAGAACAATTTTGCCGTCTCTGCCATAAGAATCGCCCAGATGCTGGAAAAGGACGCCATTAAATTTTACAGCCAGCATGCCAAGAGGAGCAAACATCCCGAGCTGAAATCTCTTTTCAATTTCCTGGTGAAATGGGAAACCGATCATCTTTGGGCTTTGGTCAAGCAGGAGAGCTTACTGAAAAAAGAGCAATAAGAACAAACGGTCGATCAGCATCCCGATCGGGGGAATTGAAGCAATTTTGCACTCCGTAACGATATAGTGTCATCCTTTAGTAACAAATCGTAAGTCTTAATCTTCTAACCCGGAAATGGTCAGTTATCTATACTGATCAGTGCACGAATAGGGGAGGAGGGATTTAAATGCCCGCCAATTTACCTCCGCAATATTACGAAGCCGAAAGAAGGTACCGCGAAGCGAAGGATCCGCAGGATAAGCTGCGAATCCTTCACGAGATGTACGCTATCATGCCCAAGCACAAGGGGACGGACAAACTGCAGGCGGATGTAAAATCCAAAATCTCCAAGCTCAACAAAGAAATCCTGCAGAAAAAGAAGACCTCCAGAAGAGGAGATCAGTACTTCGTGGAAAAAGAGGGGGCGGCCCAGGTGGTCTTGATCGGTCCTCCCAATGCGGGAAAATCGCAGGTTTTAACTTCCCTCACCCACGCCACCCCGGAAGTGGCAGCCTATCCCTATACCACCACCAAACCTCTATCGGGAATGATGCCTTATGAGAACATCCAGATACAACTGGTGGACACCCCTCCCATCGCTGCGGAGTTCATGGAGCCCTGGCTGGCGGGGATCATTCGAAGTGCTGATCTGGTATGTCTGATGGCGGATTTAGGATCCGAGGCCATGCTGGAGGAGATTGGTGAAGTATTGCAAAAACTCCAGGAGTACAAGATAGTTTTGGAAAGGAAAGAGGGGGAGACCAATCCTTTGGATGGGATTGCCCACAAGGAGACTTTTATTCTGGGTAATAAAATCGACTTGTCGCTTTCCGAAGTAAACCTAAGAATACTGAAAGAGAAATATGGCCAGAACCTTCCAATCTTTAATATATCCGCAAAAGAGAAAACGAATCTCGAAGAGTTCAAGCAATTCATATATAATTCCCTGGAAATCTTGAGGGTTTATACCAAGACACCCGGGAAAAAAGCAGTCTACGAGGACCCGGTGATCCTGAAGGTGGGGAGCACACTTCTGGAAGCAGCCCGGGCGATCCATAAGGATTTCGCGTACAATTTAAAATACGCCCGGATCTGGGGTGAAGGGGTTTATGACGGTCAGATGGTGCAGAAGGATTTTGTGCTGAAGGATGGGCATGTGGTGGAGTTTCATATCTGAGATTAAAATTCGTTTGACATTACCTCTCCCGGTGATATTATTCTTTCGAGACAAACGAACTGAAATCTCCAATGAAAGGAGTAAAATGAAAAGAATGTATCTATTTCTATTTTTGATGTCGATTTTGCTCATCTTCTTTGCTTGCAGCAGGTCTCCCAGTCCCAGGGTGGTGGTGATGGACTTCATCGAGGCGGTGAACAAGGCGGATACGGCTTCGATTCAGAATTACATGGACTGGAACAGGTTCGCCCAGGAAAAGTTAAAAGAGCTCCCTGAAGCCGATAATCAAAAATTCACTCCCCAATACAAGGAACAGCTGGTAAACAGTTTTTTGGGGAACGGGTTGACCCGTTTAGATTGGCAGAACAAAATGATCGTGGTAAACGACGAAAAGGTCATGGGGGATTCAGCTCTGGTGGAGGTCACTTTCGTGGACCAGAAGACCGGTTTAACCGATTACACCAATGCCAGACTCTACAAGAAAGACAAGAAGTGGTTGATGTACTATATCAAGGATTGAAGAGGAAGTTTTAACCTCTTCCCCTTTAGTCCCCCTCTCCCCCGCCTGTGGCGGGATCTTCGACGTGAAACGGAGAGGGGGAGACAGGGGGTGAGGTTTTCAAAACATTAGATCAAATATGGATATATCTTGTAGTAAGATATTCAGGGAGGCTTTATGAGAAAGTACCTTTTGCTTCTGTTTGTTATTTCGATCTCTGTGTTTACCAATGGAATTTGTGATGCAATGAAGATTGAGGGGGGAAAACTGGTGGATGTGGTGGTAGCAGACAGTGGTTCCTCGGATTCAACGCTTGTAACAGTACTAAGAAATGGGTGGCTCGCAGAAGGACCAAACAGCTTTGACTTAGATCAACAGGGTAACGTTTACATCTTAGATCAAATAAGCGGAAGAGTATCAAAATTTAACAAAGATGGAAAATGGTTATCAGCTCTTGCTGTAACCACAGATACTTTCTTTCTAGGAAAGACGAACAGATTTAAGGATTTGGCTGTTGACACTTCGGGGAATATATATGTAAACAGAGGTATTCTAAACAAATTCTCACCGGAAGGAGAATTATTATGCCGAAAGCCAAGCCCAGACGACATTAAAAGCAGGGTGGTACAGCCAGTATTTAGATATATCCTTGTTGATCGAGATGGAAAATTATACAATTTTGGCGATCGTAAGTTTCTTGGTGGTATTACTATTTACGACTCAAAATGCCGTCTGGAAGGAGTGTTGGGAGAACATAGTGATTATTATGACATAGGTATAGTCCAAAGAGATATTGGCAATGACATTTATTACCGTGAAGGCAAGTACATGATGAGAGAGAGGCTAAAAGAATTCATTCCAGGTGGAAAAAGCAAATCCATGGTGGATAAGGTGGCGATTCTCCCAGAGTACTTAAGGTTATATGAGTATACTGAAGATAAAGAGAGAGAAGCTGATTGGATTCCACCTCCCGTGTGGTTCATCGGTTTTGACAAAGACAGCTGTTTTTATTTCCGCGAAACTGAATATTGGTACAATTCAAGATATACTCCTTTCTGCCTTGTTCACCGCATACTCAAATACAGACTGGAAAAGAAGGAATTGATCCAAGCGGGTCAAGTGGAAATCACATTTGAGAGAGGCCAAGAGGAATGCTCAGACAAGGAACTCTTTGATTTTACCAAGCAGTTCATCGTTACCGGTGAAGGCATCATATACTTTCTACACGGAACAGTTGACAAAATAAAGGTCAGTAAGATTACAATGGAATAGCACCTTGGTGAAATTATGTAATCAAAACGAAACGGAAAATGATCATATTCGGACCTCTCCCCCTTTAGTCCCCCTCTCCTTAATTAAGGAGAGGGGGAAAGAGGGCAAGGTTTTCAGTGCTATAAACAAGGAGTAAGCATGAACAAAAATCTAATTGTTGTATTCTTTATGGCTGGGTGGATGACACTGAGTTTAGTGCCATCGGTATCCGCAGTCACCGGTGATGTGGAAAAATCATTTCCCTCTCCCGGTTCGTGTCCGACCGGTTTGGCTTTTGACGGCAAGTACCTGTGGAACTGCGACCGCAAAACCGACATGATCTACAAAATAGATCCGGAAAACGGGAAAGCGGTGGATTCTCTTTCTTCACCCGGATACAGACCGGTAGGTTTGACCTGGGACGGGAAATATCTCTGGTGTGCGGATGCGGAGGAGAATTTGATCTTTCAGATCGATCCCAAAACCGGCATGGCCACTAGAACGCTTTCGTCTCCAACACAAGCGACCGAAGGAATAACCTGGGATGGTAAGTATCTTTGGGTGGTAGATGAAGGAAACGGTCAGATACAACAGATCAGCACGGATGACGGGACCACCATCACCAGCATACCCTCCCCTTCTTCTTATCCATGCGGTTTGACCTTTGACGGAAAATATCTGTGGGTCTCCGATAGAATGAAAAACATGATCTATATGGTCACTCCGGATAAGGGAGAGGTAGTTCTGTTTTTTGACGCTCCGGGACCGTATGCCCGCGGTCTTGCCTGGGATGGTAATAATCTGTGGAATGTGGATTATCAGACCGACAAAATCTACCAGCTGAAAATCCATGACCAGGAGACCTTCTCCCGAACGGAGGTGAAAGAGGAATTTTTGGAATATACCAGTCAATTCAGAAACTATGGTCCGGGTTTGGTCAACGATCTGGA
>JBDROD010000418.1:0-2488 GCA_043810415.1 Candidatus Zixiibacteriota bacterium
TCCCTCCTAAGGATCACTATTGGCGCAACTTTAAATTCGGTAAAGGCAGATACGATCCAGGAATTTCTCCCGGATCAAAACTATGAAAACCGGACATTTCTATTTTGGCAAAAACAGGACATTTCTAAATTGGCTTGACACTTGAAAATATTTTTCTTGACAAAAGTAGGAATTGGAGGGTAATTTTAAAAAAAGTTATTTCTTCCTGAAACTTGTAGAGATTTTTAATTTTATTCCGGGAGGGTGGGTAATGCGAAATCTTAAAATGGCCCTGATCACCGGCATAGTGATTCTCTTGAGCTTGCTCGGCTTCGTTCGAATCCCTGAGACCAAAGCCCAATCGAAACAGGTCTTGGATCTATCCAAAAACAGGCTCCGCGATCGGATTCAATCGTGCGGTTTCATCACTGCCAAACCCCTCGCCTCCTTTGGATTCATCGCTGGCAGTAGGGATGCAGCCGTTAGTCTCAGCGCAGGGGAAGTGGTTTATCTCATGCTTGAACCGGGGAAGGAAGTAAAAGCTGGGGATCGTTTTTCCGTTGCCCAACTGGGAAGGGTTATTACTCATCCGGTGACCAAGAAAAAAATTGGTCAGCTTGTGCTCCTTCCGGGAAATCTTACCATTCTGGAAAGAAAAGATAACATGGCCACGGCCAAGATTGATAAATCTTTTCAATCCATAAACCTCGGGGATCTGATTATTCCTCCTTCGGTTGCTCTTCCCGAAGAAATGCCCATTCGGGAAATAAAAAAAATTGAGGGGATTGTGGTTTCCTCTCCTGAAGAAGAAGTGAATATTGCCGCGGGGGAGTTTCTCTTCATCGACCGGGGAAGGAATGATGGAGTTATTGTGGGTGACCTTTTTTCCTTTTATCAAACGGGGACCTATAGCGACAGAGTCCAGAAAGATGAAAAAGTAAAGCTACCCCAGACCAAAGTGGGTGAGGCAGTTGTGGTCTCCGTGCAGGATGAAACTTCGACAGCGGTTGTCACCCTTTCTTCTCAACCCATTTTGGTTGGTGATAGAGCGATGTCTGGGAGGGATTAAGCTCTAATCTTAAGTCGGCTTTTCCGGATCACCGGATGGTCTGATTCGGGAACAGACAGGGATTGTAGGTTCGAAGAATCTGCGATCCCTTTTTTATTAAAGGGAGATTCGGTGAAAGACTTATTTCACTGGGTTGGGTTATCGATGGCTCCGGGCATTGGCAATATTTTGTTCAAGCGGCTCCTCCAGGCCTTTGGCAGCCCGGAGATGGTCTTTAAAGCTTCCTCACGGGAATTGCAGCGGATAGAAGGGATTGGTCCGAAGGCCGTAGAATTCCTTCGGCGGTTTGACTGGAAGAAGCGGGTGGAAAAAGAGCTTCGCTCTCTGGAAAAAATTGGAGGAACCCTGATAACCTGGGAAGACGAGCAATACCCGATTCACCTGAAACAGATATACGATCCACCACCTCTTCTTTATATTTTGGGGTCATTGAACCCGCGGGACCAGCTGGCAGTGGCGGAAGTAGGCTCCCGTTATCCCACAACCTATGGCAAATACGCCGCCGAGCGAATCGCCCAAGGCTTAAGCAGAAGGGGAGTAACGATTGTCAGCGGTTTGGCCAGAGGAGTAGACTCGTCTGCCCACCGGGGGGCTCTATCCGCAGGCGGAAGGACGATCGGGGTTTTGGGATGTGGGATTGATATCATCTATCCGCCCGAAAACCGTGACCTGTATGATCAAGTGGCCGCCCAGGGTGCGGTTATTTCTGAATTTCCTCTGGGTACATCCCCCGATAGTGATCATTTCCCCATCCGCAACCGGATAATCAGTGGAATTTCCCTGGGGGTTGTGGTAGTGGAAGCAACCCTGCGCAGCGGCTCTTTAATCACTGCCCGGTTTGCCCTAGAACAGGGACGCGATGTCTATGCGGTTCCGGGGAATGTGGATTCAGCCAGGAGTGGAGGAACCAACCGCTTGATCAAGGAAGGAGCCAAGCTGGTATCCCGGGCCGAAGATATTCTGGAAGAGTTGCTTCCTCTATTTCCACCCGTGCCGGAGAAAGAAATCCCCCAGCCGAAACTTTCGGAGGAAGAGGAAAAGGTTTTTTCAATCCTGGAGGGTAAAGCCATGCACATAGACCAGCTTATCAGCCAAAGCAAACTTTCCAGCGCCAAGGTTTCGGCTATATTGCTCTCCTTGGAGCTTGCCGGGCATATTAAGCAACTTCCCGGCATGAGATTTGCAAAAATATAATTTTATTTTTAAAAATTAGGATAAAAGATGTTGAAACAGCAGGTTTATTAACCATGAAAATTGAGGGCTTGTATTATGACGATCTCAGTTTTTAGGCCCTTCAAAAATCGATGAGGAGATAGGATGCCCAAGTCTTTAGTCATTGTTGAATCACCGGCGAAAGCCCGGACGATCTCAAATTATCTTAAAAATGGATATGTCATTATGGCCTCTGTGGGGCATATTAAGGATCTTCCAGAGAGCAGT
>JBDROD010000419.1:0-2338 GCA_043810415.1 Candidatus Zixiibacteriota bacterium
GATCACGGCAAATCCGAGAATGGTCAAAAGAACAAATAACCGGACCCCCCTCAGGATATGTTTTCTGTCAGAAATCAGATCCATATATATTGTTTAATAAGATATTTAATACGTTAAATCAGAGTATCGTTTCGACACAAATTCGAACCGTTAAACTTTCCCGATTTTTGGCATTAGTTAAGGTGATTTCCTCATGCAGCAATTTGATTATTTGCTAAGTTTTCCATGACTTGCAGAAATGTAAGAGCATAAATTACATTTTGTCAAGTATTAAATCGGGATATGTCCTGACAGCACAACTTCCTTATGATTATCACTAAGCGTTTTAAATCACAAGTATGTAAACGATCGCTTGACTGTTTCGAATCGCTTTTATTCAATAAAGTGACACAAAAGCCCCGATTTATCTTACTAAAACACTCAAATTCCTCTTGTATTTTAGAGAGGAGAGCTTATATTTATATTAGAAATTTCAAAGTCGGACAATCGAAGGATTCATGTTTATGCCCGCTTTTTTGATGCAGCGCAGAGTAATACTTTCTTGGTTTTTCATTCTCTTTTGTGTTTTATTGCTTTTCCCATCGATCATGTACGCCCGAAGAGCATTTGATGTTCCGCGCGGGGCATGGCAAAGGTCGATCGGGGACGTTCCCACCTACTGCCAGAGCAACTGTCCCAAAAGAGGAGTTGTCCTGGGAGGATTCGGGGCAGGAGCTTTCATGTATAATATCAGCGGCTCCTTCGGACCCTGGGCAGATGAAGTGGGGGAATATAGTGGTTCTTGGCTTAAAGAAGCGGCTTTTCACATTTATGAAAAACAGGGGGAAAATAAGACGGTTAAATGCCTCTCCCGGGATACGGTGATGCCAGGCTGGGAGAAACTTGCTGCCGGAGAGGGGACCTATTATGCGCTCCAGCCGATGGGTTGGTGTTTCTATAACTGTTTTCAATGTGACATATCGGCAGAATTCTTCAGCCCCATCCTGCCCGAAAATTACCGCGAGACGTCCTATCCCGTGGCAGTCTGGCAATTTTTGATATCCAATCCGACTGCGGATACGGTAGAGATTTCGGTCATGTTCACCTGGCCCGATCCTCCTTTCAACGGGGGAAAGCGGGTCAGGACCGGTTTTTCAACCGTTCTGGTTTCCGATTCAAATGCGGTGGGGATGGTTATGAAGGCAAATCACCCGTCCAATACCGTCGAAACTCAAAATTCCGAATGGTGCATTGCCACAAAAACCGCGGAAAATGTGACGGTCTCCTATACCACTTGGAATAAAGGCGGGGATGGAGCGGACGTCTGGAGTCAGTTTGCCGACGATGGCGTCCTGGCGGACAGCATTAACTCTCTTGATTCCGCCTCTGCTATCGCGGTAAAGGCGGTGCTGGCTCCCGGAGCGGATATGGTAGTCCCGCTGGTCCTTTCCTGGGATTTCCCGGTAGTCGAATTCAAAACCACTTCCGGCAGCCATTCCACCCAGTGGTGGAAAAGGTACGTTGAGTATTTCGATACCCTGAGTGATAATTCCTTTGAGATAGCAAAGGAAGCCCTCCAAAACTATCCCGACTGGGAGGCACAAATCGAAACCTGGATGTCGGAGTTCATTAATGATGCCCGATATCCGAATTGGCTTATCTGCGCAGCTTTCAACGAGCTTTATTATAACCAGTTCGGCGGATCCTTTTGGGAGTCGGGCTTAAGGTCCGGGCATCCCGAAGAATTCATGGGTTTGCATCCGGAGGATCACAAGAATTTCATCATGGAATCTCAGGCATACACTTTATCCGGCAACATCAACGTGGGTCATTATAGTTCGATCGTTTTTGCCAAGTTCTGGCCCGAAATGGAAAGAGACCTTTTAAGATGTCATGCCGATTTTGTTCTATATTACGACATGTGCAGCCCCACGGTTCCTTATCAGACTTCACCGGAGATCGGTGCACCCAGGGATTTCAGCGGAGCAGCCTGCGATTTGGGAGATCCGTTCTTTATCCTTAGCCCGCACGGTTACGAGAATCGCCTAGCCCCCTGCGATACCGGTCACATTCACGTTTTGACCGACAATTCTACCAAGTTCATTCAGCAATGCTGGAGATATTTCTCCCTATCCAATGATATCGACTTTCTGAACTACGTTTGGCCCGCCATGGAGAGCACCTATCAGTACATGAAGAGCTACGACTGTGAGATCGAGCCCAAAGATTCGCTGCCGGATGCTCGCGGTTACGACAACGCGCATGATTGTTTGGGCATGTGGGGGACGGATATGTACAGCGGCGGGTTTTGGGTGGGTGCGTTGGAAGCGATGGATACGATGGCAGCCATTTTGAACAA
>JBDROD010000420.1:0-5119 GCA_043810415.1 Candidatus Zixiibacteriota bacterium
ACGCCGATAGCTTTGGAGAAGGAGCTGCGGTTTGCCATCCGGGAGGGAGGCCGGACGGTGGGAGCGGGGGTGGTGACCGGGGTGATAGAATAGTCCACGGTCCACAGTCGACGGATGGGATAGTTAAAAACAAAGGGATTATATAGGAAAGTAACAGACTGAAAAATAAATACTAAGATATTTGAAGTTCAAAGCGTATAAAAAATTCTATGCCAATGGTTTGGCATCTAAGCAAAAGGATTAGGAATGAAGGGACAGAAGATCAGGATCTGGCTTAAAGCATACGATTACCGATCGCTGGACAAATCGTCCAAAGAGATCGTAAGAACCGTAATCCGGACCGGAGCCAAGGTCACCGGACCGGTGCCGCTCCCCACCCAGAGGAGACTCTATACCGTTTTAAGATCTCCCCACGTGGACAAGAAATCCCGGGAGCAGTTTGAGACGCGGGTCCATAAGCGACTGATCGATATTTACGATTCCACCCCCCAGACCGTGGATGCTTTAATGAAGCTGGATCTTCCCGCAGGCGTGGACGTGGAGATCAAGGTCTGATAACCGATAAGCTTATCGTACTGGAGCATGGTGATGGATGGAATAATCGGGAAAAAGATAGGGATGAGCAGGATTTTCAATGAAGATGGTCAGTCCATCCCGGTAACGGTGATCGAGGCGGGACCCTGTCTTGTGGTGCAGGTGAAAACCAAGGAAAAAGATGGCTATGATTCTGTTCAACTTGGTTTCGGGCAAAAGAGGAAGAATCTTTTTACCCAGCCGTTGTTAGGTCATTTTGCCAAAGCCAAATTGGAACCGCGAAGGATTTTAAAAGAGGTGAAAACGACACCGGTTGAGGGAGCGATGGTGGGACAAGAGATAAAAGTTGATCTATTTACTGCGGGAGAGAAGGTCAAGGTGACCGGAATATCCAAAGGTCTGGGTTTTCAAGGGGTGGTGAGAAGATATCATTTCCGAGGTGGTCCAAAATCCCACGGACAATCCGATAGAATGCGTGCTCCTGGTTCTGTAGGATCCAGCTCCTATCCCTCCCGAACCTTCAAGGGGCAAAAGATGGGAGGGAGGATGGGAGGAGAGAAGGTGACCGTCAGAAACCTGGTGGTGGCCGGAGTGGATGTAGAAAAAAATCTGCTTTTGCTCAGAGGAGCGGTTCCCGGAAAGAGGAATTCGTATTTAACCATCAGGAAGATATCTTAGGTAAAAGGATTTTTATGCACAGCGCGACAGTTTTTGATCAGACCGGCAACAAGATAGATACCCAGATCCTCCAGGCTGAGATTTTTTCCCATAAGCCCAACCTGGCTGCTTTGCATCAATACGTGAAGAGCTATTTGGCCAATCAGAGACAGGGGACGGTGAGGAGAAAGACCCGGGCGGAGGTGTGCGGGGGAGGAGCCAAACGCTGGAGACAAAATGGGAGCGGACGAGCCCGGTCAGGATCCAACACCTCACCGGTGTGGGTGGGCGGGGGAAGGGCTTTCCCCCCCTCCATGCGTGACTATTATTCCGCTCTCCCCAAGAAGATGAAGCGGAATGCCCTGCTGTCGGCCCTATCGGATTTAGCAGCGGAAGATCGGGTGAAGATCGTTAAAGAATTTAACTTAGAAAAACCCAAAACCAAAGCCGTGGCGGAATTGTTTGACAAGATGAAGATAGGCGGAACGAAAATACTCTTCCTTTCCGAAGGAAAGGATGAAAACTTATATAGATCCTGCAGAAACATCAAGGATTTGGTGGCCAAAAGAGCGTGTCTGGTAAACCCGTACGATCTTTTGAATTGCGATTATCTGGTTTTAACCCCAAAGGCTTTAGAGAGCTTGACGGAGGTGTTCGCTTAGATGAAGAATCCCCGAACGATCATCAAGACATCCTTAGTATCGGAGAAAGGTAGCAATCTCCGTACGGATCAGAACAAATATATCTTCCGGGTGGACAAATCCGCCAACAAGCTGGAGATAAAAAGGGCGGTGGAGGAGCTGTTTAAGGTCAAAGTAGAAGGGGTAACCACCTTAACCATGTATGGCAAACCCAAGAGATTGGGCCGGGCCGAGGGGAGACGCCCGGACTGGAAGAAAGCCATAGTCAAACTAAAAAAAGGCGAAACCATCGAGCTGTTTGAGAACGTATAGGTCAAATTCAATCCAGGCCCGATCAAGAAAAGGTAATTTGAGGTAACGAGATGCCCATTAAAACATTAAAACCGATCACTCCCTCTTCCAGACACAGGACGATCTCCACCTTTGAGGAGATAACCCGCTCCACCCCGGAGAAATCCCTTCTGGTTCCACTGAAGAAGACCGGCGGGAGGAACAATCAGGGACGGGTGACCTGCCGCTATCGGGGGGGAGGGAGCAAGAGGTTTTTAAGGATAATCGATTTCAAAAGAGACAAGCTCAATATCCCGGCCAAGGTGGCGACCATCGAGTACGATCCCAACCGCACAGCCCGGGTGGCTCTCCTACATTACGCGGATGGGGAGAAAAGATACATCCTGGCTCCGTGGGAGGTGAAAGTGGGGGATACGTTGATGGCAGGTGAGGAGGTGGAGATCCGACCGGGGAATGCCATGCCCTTAGGCAAGATCCCCTTGGGAACCATGATCCATAACGTGGAATTGAAGCGGGGTAAAGGGGCTCAGATAGCACGGGGAGCGGGTACTTACGCGCAGCTGGCGGCCAAGGAAGGAAACTTCGGACATGTGCGACTCCCCTCCGGAGAAGTCCGATTGGTAAGGCTGGAGAATTTTGCCACCATCGGCCAGATGGGCAATTTAGATCACGAGAATATCTCGTACGGCAAAGCCGGCAAAACCAGATGGCTGGGAAGAAGGCCCCGGGTACGAGGGGTGGCGAAAAATCCGGTGGACCATCCGATGGGAGGGGGAGAAGGCAAGTCGTCCGGAGGCAGGCATCCCTGCACCCCCTGGGGCAAGATCACCAAGGGACTTAAAACCAGAAAGAGCAAAGCATCGGATAAATTGATCATCAAAAGAAGGACCAAGTAGAATAAGGTGCAAGGTGAAAGGTGTAAGGTTTAAGGTATAACGGACAAGGGAAAATATAGAGCATTTCTAAATTGAAGGAATGGATAGATAACATGATGAATAAGTTTTTCCGGAGGTGGATTAGAAGATGACCAGGTCTTTAAAGAAGGGTCCCTTTGTGGACGAGCATCTTTTGAAGAAAGTGTTGGCTTTGAACGAATCCAGAGAGAAGCGGGTGATCAAAACCTGGTCCCGCCGCTCCACCATCACTCCGGAGTTTGTGGGACACACCATCGCCATTCATAACGGGAATAAGTTCATCCCGGTATACGTCTCGGAAAACATGGTGGGACATAAGCTGGGAGAATTCTCTCCCACTCGGATTTTCCGGTCTCATTCCGGAAGGATAACCGAAAGAACCACAGCTCTGAAATAGAATATAAAAAGGAAAACAAAAGATTATTGATTTTGGGTAACAATTTATGGAAGCTATAGCTAAAGCAAAATTTATTAGAATGTCTGCTCGTAAGGTGAGAAGGGTAGCAGATCTTATTCGAGGTAAAAACGTGGATGAGGCTTTAAACATCTTGGCTTTCACCCCCAAAGCGGCTTCCCCGGTTTTGGAGAAGGTTTTGAAATCGGCAGCCGCCAATGCCCTGGCGCTGGAGGGAACCGCCAAGCTGAAAGCAGAGGATCTGAAAATCAAGCAGATACTGGTGGACGGAGGCCCCATCATGAAAAGGATACGACCGATGGGGATGGGGAGAGCTTTCCGGATCAGGATACGAACCAACCACATCACCATTGTGGTAACCGACGGTAAAGAGGAGAAACCCGAGAGCTAAGAGTGTTAAAAACCAGAAGCTCGTTTACGGATGACGAGGCTGGTATCGAATTTCGTCATTGAAGTTCGAGACTTAAAAAAACTGCTTCGATTACCGAAAATCGAACTTCGATAGGAGCAGCGCTTCAGAAAAACGAAATAACGAGAATTAAGGAGGTGTAGTTGGGACAGAAGACCAATCCCATAGGACTTAGATTGGGAATCATAAAAGAATGGAGCTCGAAATGGTTCTCCGACCGGAAATTTGCGGACCTCCTGAAGGAGGATCTGATGATCAGAAAATACACTCAAAGGAGATTGGAGCATGCCGGAGTAGCGGCGGTGGACATCATCCGGGCTCCGCGGAAAGTGACCCTGGACATCCATACGGCCAGGCCGGGAATAGTGATCGGGCGAAAAGGGACAGAGGTAGATAAGCTGAAGGAGGAGCTTCAGCTCCTCACCAAGAAGGAAGTGGCCATCAACATAATCGAGGTGAAAAAGCCCGAGCTGGCCGCCAAGCTGGTCGCAGAAAGCATTGCCAAACAACTGGAAGGACGGGTTTCCTTCCGCCGGGCGATGAAGAAAGCCATCGCCTCCGCCATGAAACTGGGAGCGGAAGGGGTGAAGATCGTATGCGGAGGGAGATTGGCCGGAGCGGAGATCGCCCGCACGGAGAAATACATGGAGGGGAGAGTCCCGCTGCATACCCTTCGGGCGGACATAGATTATGCCACCGCCACCGCACACACCACCTTCGGCTGTATCGGGGTCAAAGTATGGATCTTTAAAGGAGAGGTTCTGGGGACAAAAGAGGAAGCCATGCCCCGGGAGGAAGCCAAGGGGAAAGACATCCCGAGAGAAGCCAGACCGGCAGACGACCGGAAGAGAAGAGGAGACAGGAAAAGACGGCACCACCGTTAGAGAAGAGAAGGGTAGGCATCCGAATAGAACCGGTTATCCGGATTTGGGTTTATCAGCGGAGGTTAAGGGAGCGTTTTATGTTAATGCCTAAAAGAGTCAAATATCGAAAACAACAGCGGGGACGAAGAAGAGGAAAAGCATATCGGGGTTCGGAGATAAGTTTCGGCGAATTCGGGGTTAAGGCGATGGAGCCGGCGTGGCTGACCAACAAGCAGATCGAGGCGGCGCGGGTAGCTTTAACCCGGCACATAAAGCGGGGTGGCAAGGTGTGGATCCGCATATTTCCGGACAAGCCGGTCACGGTTAAACCGGCTGAAACCCGAATGGGAAAAGGAAAAGGTGCACCGGATCACTGGGTGGCGGTGATCAAGCCG
>JBDROD010000421.1:0-3618 GCA_043810415.1 Candidatus Zixiibacteriota bacterium
TGTTTCGATCTTTTTCAATTCCGTTTCAAAAAACTCCAGGTTCGTCCTTTCCTTTTCTTGCGCTTTCAACTGTTCTTCCAAGTTTCGCCTTTCCGCTTGCCCGATCTGCTTTTGCTGGTTAAGCAGGACCGACTCCTCATATTTGGCTTTTAAGTTCATCCATAGCTCTTCAGTCTTCTTGAAATCCAAAGTCGCCGACTCAAGCTCTTCCCGGGCAAGTGTTGCTTTTTTCTCCAAAACAGCTTGGCTCTCCGATTTATTTGCTTTTTGCAGGTCCAGTTCATTTTTGTCCTTCAGATGGGTCCGGTTAAAATCCAGCTTCAACTCCAGTTCCCTTTTATCCGCTCTCAAAGATTTTAATCCCGCATCCACGTTCTCGATTCCCAGCATTCGGGCTAAAAGCTCTTTTCTTTTGTACGGCTGATAATCCGAAAGGGCATTCAGCTCCCTTTGTTTGGCATAGAAGGAGGTCATGAAAGCCTGGTAATCCATGTCCAGGGTCGTCTCTATCAGATCGTTGACCGGATTGTTCCCCCGGGCTGCCGGTTTCTTATTGACAAATACCGAAGCGTCCATGGTATGGGATGCCCCTTTTAGCTCCCGCACCACCTGATAATTGTCACCGTTCATCTCGAAACCCAAGATCACCCGGCACGGATCCGATCGTCGGGCGAAGATGGACTTAATCTGATCCTTGCTGGTCCGGGAGGCATCCGTCCCAAACAAAGCCCAGGCGATGGCTTCCATCAGGGTGGATTTCCCCGCGCCGTTGTTCCCGATGATCCCCACTATTCCATCCGGAAACTCCATCTCCGCACTTTTGAATCTTCTGTAATTTTCCAAACGGATTGATCTTAATTGCATACCAGAATTTTAATCCATATTATGCTACAATAAACCATTGGTCGACCGTGGACCATCGACCGTGGACGCATTTGCCGTCAGATATTTCAGTCCCAGCTCCAGCAGTCTATCCTTTTGTAGATTTTCTACCGGTATTTGATTCAGGAAATGTTCGAATTCCACGTTGAGCTTTCCAATGGAAGTTTTGGCTGCCTGGCTTTTCCCCTCCTCTTCCTTTCTCTCAAATCTCAAGTCAAAGTGAAACGCTTTCGACTTAAGCTCGGCGATTTCACGAAAATCCAGAGATTTGTAGATATGCTCAGGAATGTCTTTCACTTTAAGTCGCACTATCTTTTCCAGAATGTCATCAACCTGGATTCTGTTTTCGATTTCCCGCAGAACCTGTTCCTGATCCAGATTCCTTGCATTTATAGACGGAAGCTCGATCATCTCCCTCGCAGGAACCTTATGAAACGTGATAGTAATTTGCGGCGGACGGCGGACTTGTCCTGAACGAAGTTGAAGGGCAGCGGACGGCGGACGTTCTTCAGAGTCTGGATTGATCTGAATCTCTACAAATCCCTTCTCCTGCCCCAGCTCCGCCATGGACAATCTTTCGGTCGATCCGGCGTAATACACTCGCGGACTGATTTCGCAGAATCGGTGATAATGACCCAAAGCCACATAATCGAAAGGCATCTCCAGATACGAGGACTGAATTTCCTGTTCTGCCAGCTCTCCCATCGAAAATTCCGGAATTCCGGCAACTACTCCATGTAACATAAGAATATTGAACTCTTGGTTTTGGCTATGGTCGGCGGACTTGTCCTGAGCGAAGTCGAAGGGCGGTGGACTTGTCCTGAGCGAAGTCGAAGGGCGGTGGACGATCTCTATCTTTGCCATCTCTCTGCCAAAATCTTCCTGATTTAAACAATGAGGGATTGCGTGGATTGCAGTTTCATCAAGTCTTATTAGCTCATATTCGTTCCTGTAGATCAAATAAAGATAAGGTGAGAGAACTTCGAAGAAGGAGAAAACCGATCCGACTGCTCTCTGCTTGGGGGTATCGTGATTCCCCGAGATGATCACCATGGGAATCTGCAGATTCACGATTCGCAGTATCTGTCTTATGGCAAAATTGATGATGCGGTTGGTCGGTCTAACCGAGTGAAAGAGATCGCCGGAATGTAAGACGAAATCCGGTTTGAGTGAGATTATCCGGTCTACCGCCACTTGAAAGGAATTGCAGATATCCTCTTCCCTCTGATTGTAACCGGAAGGGGATAATTTCCGGGAAAACCCGCTTGCCCCTAGATGAGTATCCGAAATGTGAATGAATCGCATGATTAACCGATTCTAAGTATTCCTGGCTTAAATTGGAACAGAAGACGATGTCTCTATCAGTATATCTTGGGGATAAGCCTCTTGGTTGTCCTCATGTAATTTTGATATTCTTCTCCCAGTGATGAGGAGAGCAGTGTTTTTTCTTCCAAGTTTATCCTTCGGATGAATGCCCATAAGATCGGGAAGAAAATGACAATGAAGCTTACCCAGTTGCCCAAGGCCCAGCCCAATCCGAAAAATGACAGCAAGCTTCCGGAATAAGCCGGATGGCGAACGTATTTGTATTCACCTGTATTGATTAATTCATGATCTTTGACGATCGACACATCCACGGTGAAATACTTTCTTAAAGTGTAAATGGCTCTCCACCGGATAATCAAACCCAAGATTATCAACGCCAACCCCCCGTACATCACATAATCGCGACCTGATCGGATCAAACCCACCGACTGCCCGCACCAAAAACCACCCACAATAACGCAGGGGATGATAATCAGCCAAAGCTGGCACAGAGAGGTTTGCTCCTGGCTGGTAACGTCCTCCCGTTTGGAGGAATGTGTAAACCTGGCTAAAACGATCTCGAATATAATCCACAAAGCCGAGACGATCCAGATGATTATGTATATTTTAGGCATCTTCGTTAATTACCTCGAAAACGGGATTCCCCGCTACGCTTTTCGTCGGATCAGCAAGATTAACTTCGTAGGCGGAGCTCCCAGCTCCGCCCTCATCGGATGTGCAAGAAACTCCGTTTCCCTATGAACGATAATTACCTTTCCCCCATAGAACAGGGCATTTAGTCCTGCGAACTGAATTTTCAAACAATTCCTCCCATCCTTGTTCGTCACGGACGCCCCGTCCGTGATGCAGACATAAAACTCGTAAGCGGGGCTCCCAGCCCCACCTTTCAAAATCCTTATATTAACTTCTGTCAGAAAAACTCCCGATCGATTTGCGGCTTGGTGTAAACCTTCTCTGCTTTTTCTCGGTTCTTCAGCCATTCCTCATACAAATGTATTTTGGCCGGAATGGCAAAAGGTGACTGGGGAGAGGTTATCAAAGCCTCGCCCGCTTCCAGCATCTGTATCTCCGTTCCCAGATCGGATATGTCCTGCTTGGCGGATGATTTAACTATGTTTCTGTCCTTCTCGTCCGCCAATCCCAGGATGAACAGGGTATTGAATTGAGACAACAGCTCCTCATCTATCAATTTGGGCTGCTGGGTAATGGCACAAAGCCCGGTCTTGAATTTCCGCCCCTCTCTGGAGATCTGGGCGAAGATATTTACGTCCGATCTACCTTTCTGGGAAAGCACCCTCTGCGCCTCCTCCATCACGATGATGGTAGGGAGAAGCTTTTTGAACTTTACCGGGTCTTGATAATCCTTATTGTGATGGTGAAATACCGCTCGGGATAAAACAGCGGAAATTA
>JBDROD010000422.1:0-7082 GCA_043810415.1 Candidatus Zixiibacteriota bacterium
CGGGAGACATTGTCACGGTTAGAGAGAATAGCAAAAGTCTGGACTTAATCCACCAGGCTTTAAGGGAGGGACGGGCGGGGGATCTTCCGTATATACGGGTAGACAAAGCCCATCTGCAGGGAGAGCTTCTGGAGTATCCCAAACGGATCGACATTCCTTTGCTAGCTCAGGAGCAATTGATCGTGGAGCTGTACTCCAAATAATTTCTAAAGTTCTTCTGCAATATCCGGTCACGGTGAATCCTTCGGGACAAACCATCGGGACAAGTCCGTTTAAGGAACAATCCCGATTGCATCAAAATCATAAATCGAGCCCAAGAAAGACTTAAAGTAGCGGCAGGGAATTGATAAGGAGGAATTAAGGGATGAAATGGAAGAGTTTACAGATGCCCAAAGAGGTTTCGGTGGAGCAATCCACCATGACCGATAGATATACCAAATTTATTGTGGAGCCGCTGGAGAGGGGATTCGGCAACACCCTGGGAACCGCTTTGCGACGAACCCTTTTGTCCTCCATTCAGGGAACCGCCCCGGTCGCCTTAAGAATAGACGGCGTATTACACGAATTCTCCAACATTCCGGGGGTGTACGAGGACGTTACCGAGATCGTTTTGAACGTGAAACAGCTTAGATTAAAGCTCAACGGGGACGAACCCAAGACGCTGGTTTTTGAAACCAGCAAGAAGGGGAATTATTCCGCCAAAGACATCAAGACGGACGGCGACATCGAGATCTTGAATCCGGATCTCCATTTAGTCAAGATAAACGAAGATTCAAAGTTCAGAATAGAGATCGAGGTGGGGATGGGGAGAAGCTACGTGGTGGCGGAAAAGAACAAAAGGGACGATGCGCCAGTAGGCACAATTTTCTTAGACTCCATGTTCTCCCCGGTGCAGAAGGTCAACTGCACCATGGAGAACACCCGGGTGGGACAGCGTACGGATTACGACAGGTTGATCATGGAGATCTGGACCGACGGCAGCCTGACCCCGGAGGACGCGCTTTGTTTCTCCTCCAAGATACTGAAGGACCACCTGCAGCTGTTCATCAAACTGGAGGAGGAACTGGAGATGGCGGAGGAGGAGGTGATAGATCAGGAGACTTTGCGCATCCGGAATCTTCTGAAAACCAAGGTGGACGAGCTGGAGCTTTCGGTGAGATCCTCCAATTGCCTAAGGGCAGCGAACATACAAACCCTGGAGGATCTGGTTCAAAAGACCGAAGCGGAGATGCTGAAATACCGTAATTTCGGAAGGAAATCATTAACCGAATTGAATACTATTTTAAGCGATCTGGGGCTTTCGTTCGGCATGGATGTCTCCAAATACAAGGAGCTGCCGAAAGCCAAATAAAGTCGTAATCATACCGGAACTTATACTTTTAGAGAAGTTTAAAAGCAAGGATTTCCCTCAATGAGACACGGAAAAAAGGTAAAAAAGCTGGGAAGGACCAAAAGCCACCGCCAGGCGATGCTGGCGAACATGGCCGCCTCCCTGTTTACGTACAACATCATTAAAACCACCGAACCCAAAGCCAAAGAGGTGAGGAAGCTGGCGGAGAAGCTCATCACCCTGGCCAAAAAAGGCGATCTTCACGCCCACCGGCAGGTTTATGACGTGATCAAAGACCGGAAACTGGTCAAGAAGATATTCGACGAGATCGCCCCCAAGCTAAACGAGAGAGAGGGCGGCTATACCCGGGTTTTGAAGCTGGGGGTGCGGAGAGGTGACGGTGCTCAACTGTCGGTAGTAGAGCTTTTGATTGAGAGACCGGCTAAAGAAGAGAAGAAAGGGAAAAAGGAGAAAGGGGCAAAAAAGGAAAAAGCCGAGAAAGAGGAGACCAAGAAAGCTAAAGGGAAACCGGAAGCCAAGCCGGAAAAGCGCAAGAGTAAAGAGGAAAAACCGAAAAAGAAGGAAGAAGAGGCCGAGGAAGAGGAAGAGACCGAAGAGAAAGAAGATTAGTCTCGATAATTTTCGAATTCGTTTAGAGATATTGATCAACCGCAGGTTTGAAGTTACCTGCGGTTTTGTTTTATATCTACATTTATTCGGAATAGCTTGGAATACTCATATACCTAAAGGCACCGGCAGCCCAAGTCCGGTCCGGCTTGAAAGAGATACCTGACCAGATTGACTATATCCTCCAATTCGACCACCCCGTTGCAGTCGGTATCCCCGGCTAAAAGCGGATGGCTGGGAGGGCCGTCTTTGAGGAGATAATTTATTTCATAGATAACATCACCAATGTCAAAAACACCGTCACCATTGGTATCTCCTCTGGGGATGGTTAGCGGAACCGGGCTGATTTTAAGCAGAAGCACATCACCCGGGGTGGTGCCGCAAGAGCTGGTACCTCCTACCACCATGTAGCTCCCATCAGAGGCCTGAATTACCGCCTCACCAACATCACCGCCTATATCCCCAAAGGTTCTAGTCCAGAGTGTATCCCCATTCGGGTCGGTCTTGATCACATAAACATCGTTCTCATAAACCGATCCCGGTGACATCGTATAACCAGCCACAATATATCCACCATCTGAGGTTTGTCGGACAGAATGACCGTTTGACGATCGACGGTTTGCGAAAAGTCTGGTCCATAGAGTATCCCCGTTTGGGTTGGTTTTGATCAAATAGACCTTATCGGTGTCGGCACCACCGTTTATACCAGATATAATATAACCTCCATCCGAAGTCTGCTGACAAGAGAAAGCGTAATTTGAGCTCCAACCATAGGTGACAGGACAGTAGGTTCTGGTCCAGAGGGTATCTCCCTGCGGATCGGTCTTGATCAGGTATACATTGGAGACAGCAGGTCCGAATGATCTGGAATGACCTACAATAATATACCCCCCGTCGGTGGTTTGTTCGACATGTTTGCCTACGTCTTCCCGACTGCCTCCGTAAGTCTTGAACCAGCGGAGATTTCCCAGAGAATCGGTTTTTACCAGATAGACGTCTGCATTACCCGCCCCATAAGAATAGGTCCATCCGGCAAGAATATACCCCCCATCCGTAGTCTGCTGTACCGAGGGACAGTTTTCCCAGTCGCTGCCGCCATAGGTTTTGAACCACTGAAGCTTCCCATCCGGTTTGGTCTTAATCAAATATGCCTGGAAAGCGGAGCCATACGATGTGGTGGTGCCCGACATGACATAACCACCATCCGTGGTCTGTTGAACCGATTTACATTGCTCTAAACCGCTTCCTCCAAAAACCTTAGTCCAGAGGGTGTCTCCGTAAACATCGGTCTTGATCAAATACACTTGTTTGTCATTCCCAAATGAATATGTTTCCGCAACCAAAATAAACCCGCTATCCGCTGTCTCAGCTATCCCCAATCCAAGATCCTCAGCCATACCGCCATAGATCCGACTCCAGATAATGTCCTGCCCAAGTGTGGTGTCAGCTAAAAGCAACAAGACAAAGAAAATAAACAGCATCTCCGGAATCCTGTTTTTTATATAAAATTCAATGGGGGAGAAAGTAAAACGTCTAAGCATATTTAGCTCCTTTTGATTTAGTATGAATTCTTATTATCCTTTCGCTACCGGATAAAATCATGATAGCCAGAGATATTTTCTGGCTATACTCTCACGTTCTTTAAAATGTACGATCAAAGATGGGGCCTATAATAACAACAACTTTTATCTCTTTCATGCATGAAGAGTTTTAGACAACTATTTTTCATCAACTAATTGGGGGATCACCCACCCTAAAGTAGGGCGGGTGATCTATGTCTTTAATCACAACTACACTCTAGAAACAGGGGCATCCGTGTGCTGACCCAGGTTCGGGCTCCACACAGAAATCTCTTCGCATTCCATTCGACCCATCCCAATAGCCACCCTCGATGCTCTGGCAACCATCGCAAAGATCATACCAACCTCTTTTATCCTCAGCGATCCTGAGCATATACCAGTTATCACCAGTTGCTGTTGTATAAGGGTGGTAATCTGGATAGAAATCGCTATGAGCTGTAACCCTATAACCAGCCGTAGCAGTACCATAGAAGGCGATTTGATCTTCACCGCCCGATCCCCAAGACAGAGATAAGGCAATTACTACCAACGCCATACCCACCAGACCTAATATAATGTACTTTTTCGTGACAAGCCCTCCTACATTACTAATAATTCTACCTTTCCGTCTAACTTCCTCTATCGAAAGAGGAAAAAGTGAACCAATCAAACCTAACAGCAATTACCTACAAAAAACTCCCCCTTTCTATCTCATCCAGTGTTAAAATATGACATGGAGCCCTCCTCTCCGGTTTTTGAGGTTTTTCTCCTTGCTTTCGTGATAGTTTGATACATTGCAAGGAGCATATAAGAATACCCTAAGTTATCATCTTATATAGCCTTAGGAAGAACAAACAAATATCTAATCTTTCTTAGAATTTGCACAAAGGATACAGCCTCTTCAACCATCAAACTGAAGTTATGATTTATACTTATAATTAATACTTGTTTTACCGTTTGTCAAGCTTCATTTTGTAGTATTTAGGAAAATGTTTAGAAAAAACATTTTTACTGACGCCTGCGGATGTGATATGTTTATTCAGACGAAACATGAGAGGGAGAAATGAATCATCCAAACACACAAAATTCCCAAAGCCAGTTATTTGCCGAGGTGTCCAAACTGCTTAACTCCACTCTGATTCTGGATGGGCTTCTGGACGTGATCCTGAATTTGACCTCGCAGACCATGGAGGAGGAGGCGGAAAAGAAGGAAGAATAAAGTAGATAATTATCGAATTCGTTTAAGATATATTGACCAACCGCAGGATAGATGCCACCTGCGGTTTTGTTTTGAATGACAGAGGGGGCAATCGATTCATATACCTATTGAAAATTTCAAACTTTAAAACTGAAATGTCCTGTAATGTCACATAAGGTCAGGTGTGAAATCCACTGTAAGACATGATACGTTCCGCCAAATAACCTGAGTCTGAGTAACATATGAGATTATATTCTGAAAAACATATTGACCGCATTCCCCGTATGTGATATGTTTAAATAAATCAACTTGAGGAGGGACAGATGACTGATCCAATCATGCAGAATTCCAAATGCGAATTATTCGTTGAGGTATCCAAGCTTTTGAATTCCACTTTACATTTAGACGAGCTTTTGGACGTGATCTTGAATTTAGCCTCGCAGACCATGGAGGCGGAGGCAAGCACCATTCTGGTCCGGGACGATAAGAGAATGAACATGGAGCTTTACATCTCCTCTGCCGGGGGAACCATCCGGGAGAAACTGCAGGTGACGAGGGGAGAGGGGATCATCGGATGGGTGGCAGAGCATGGCCAGCCGTTGATCTCCAATCAGGTTAAGGAAGACCCCCGATACAGCCCGGAGCTGGAGAAACAGATAGGATTCCCCATCCAGTCCTTGATCTGCGTCCCCCTCTTAAGAAAAGGTAAATTAATCGGTGCGGTCAGTGCTTTAAACAAACTGCAGGGTAAGGAGTTCGGTTCCCAGAATCTGAAGATTTTTTCCTCTTTAGCCGATCAGATAGCGGTGGCATTGAATAATTCCTACCTTTTCCGCAAAGCCAAAAAGAAGACTCTGGAGATGGAGACCCTGCTGGAGGTGGAAAAATCTCTAAGTTTTACCCTGGATTTAAATAAGCTTCTGGAGTTGATTTTAGACTCACTTCTAAAAGTGGTCAAATACAATGCAGCTGCCATCTTTTTAAAAGACCGGGAGAGACAGGAGATAGAGCATATCAAAGCCCGGGGATTTGATCCGGTTTTGGAGCCGGATTTAAAGCTTAAGATAGGTCAGGGATTAGCCGGCTGGGCGGCAAAAACAAAAAAGAGCGTGATCGTCCCCAACGTCAAGCAGGACTCCCGTTATATCGAGGCCCGGGTGGAGACCCAGTCCGAAATGGTGGTGCCGATACTTTCCCAGAATAGAATCATCGGGGTCTTTAACCTGGAGAATGACAAGCCGAATGCATACAACGAGGACGATTTAGAACTTTTAGAAGCCTTTGCAGGCTTAGCCGCCATATCCATCGAAAGGGCTCGCCAGCACCAGGAGATTTTGGAAAAAAGGAGGCTGGGGGAGGAGCTTTCCATCGCCAAGCGGATTCAACAGAGCTTTTTACCCCGGGAGAGACCGCTGCTTTCCGGTTTCGACATCTGCGGCATCAATATCCCGTCCGAGGAAGTGGGGGGGGACTATTACGATTTCATTCCCATCATCGACAATCAAATGGGGATCGTCATCGGCGACGTTTCGGGCAAAGGAATACCTGCCGCCCTGATCATGGCGTCATTCAGAGCCAGCCTGATCGCCGAGATAAGAAACAACTATGCCATCCGCAGCATCATGTTCAAGGTCAACAACCTCCTCTTCGAGAGCACGGAGCCGGAGAATTACGTTACCGCTTTATATGGGGTGCTGGACATTAAAAACAGAATTTTCACCTTTGCCAACGGCGGTCACAATGCCCCCGTGTTGAGACATGCCGACGGGAGCATAGAATATCTTACCCAGGGGGGGATGGCGTTGGGTGCATTGGAGGACTCCAAATATGAGGAGAGACCGGTAAAACTCAATACCGGTGAAATCATAGTCTTCTATACCGACGGTGTGACCGAAGCCAAAAATGAAAAAGAGGAGGAATTCGGAACCCAGCGGTTAAAGCAGGTGATAAACATTTCACACCCACTCAGCGCAAACCAGATCATGGAAAATATCCAAAATGCGGTTAAAGCTTTTACCAACGATGCTTCTTATGCAGACGATTTGACTTTGGTCGTGATCAAAGTGGTGGATTAGATACTAAGAGTTTAGGACTAGAGACTGGCAGGAGGAGGGAGATAAAAGGATTACAGTAATTCGGAGATATGCGAAGTAAAAAATACGATTAGGAAATAAAGGGGATATTTTATGAAAACACATTCCCCAAATTTTCTGTTGGTCACCTTGCTCGGTTTAATCCTGATAAGCTGTGCCGCTCAACCCCGTTTTTGTCCGGAACCGTCTGAGCAAAATAAAGTCAAGGTGATCCGGGAGAAGGAGGACCAGAAGACCGACGAAGCTCAAACTGTATATTCAGAGAAACGAAGCAG
>JBDROD010000423.1:0-2370 GCA_043810415.1 Candidatus Zixiibacteriota bacterium
TGGGAGACATTGGTTGAGGAGATTCCCATCTGCTGGAAGGAAGTGGACGAATTTGATGATGGAGAGCTTCGGATAAAATACAGGCTGATCGAAGGGGACCTGGACAAATTTGAAGGGATTTGGAAATTCGAGGATCTCGACGGAGAGACCAGGGTTACACTGACTGTTGATTTTGATTTTGGGATGCCAACATTGGCTGAACTTATTGGGCCGGTTCTGGAGATGAAAGTCAGAGAAAACTCTATGATGATGCTGGAGGCCATGAAAAAGAAAGTGGAAAATGAAAGTAATTAGTCAAAGACCAGATCTTTGCCTTTTATTGGATATTAGTGCGCAAGTCAGTTAGGGAAACACCATTTAATTTTTCTTTGTGATTTTGCATTTGGAGGGTTCTTTTGAAAAAATTTGCTTTTCTTATTCATCCTCTTGACCTGGGGGATGTAGAAAAATTTGAACCGGGAGCAAGAGGGCGGTCTGAGGCACTGGTTAAAAAGATGCTTGTATGGATGTGTGAAAGACCCCCCTTTGTTGGTTCACAAATCACCGGTATCCGGTCAAAAACCGGGAGAAAAGCCGAAGGATGGTTTATTGTTGTCCCGCTCCTGGCGGAGCAGATGATTGAGGATCCCGAGCTTGCTCAAAGAAAGATAATAGAGGCAGTAGGTGTGGGAAAAAACCTGGGGGCTTCCATAGTCGGACTGGGTGGCTTTACTTCCATTGCCGTAAACGGAGGTTTGAGAATAGCAAACGAGGTGGATGTTCCCCTAACCAGTGGTAACAGCTATACGGTTGCTGCGGCAATAGGAGGTACAAAGAAAGCCGCTCGTTACATGGGAATAAAGCTTTCCAAAGCTCAAGGCGTTGTTATCGGGGCAACCGGTTCGATTGGAAGAGCGTGTACTGAGATTCTGGCGGGAGAGGTTGACAAATTATGTTTGGTAGGACGAAGAAAGAAAGCACTTGAGATACAGGCTTCTAGGCTAAAAGATTTAGCGGAAGTTTCAGTATCAACCAATATCAAGGAATCTTTGGTGGATGCTGATTTTGTCATAACGGCCAGCAATGATGCTCGCGCCATTTTTTCCACTGATGATTTGGAACCAGGCACTATTGTTTGCGATGTCGCCCAGCCTGCGGATGTTTTCCACTCGGTCATGGAGGACCGGGATGATGTTTTGGTATTCGAAGGTGGCATTATCCGCATCCCTGGTTTGAGGATTAAGCGGGAGCTAAAATACAGATATGACTTCAAGTTAAGGCCTGATAGATATGCATATGCCTGTATGGCGGAGACCATGATTCTCTGTTTAGAGGGGGTTAAAGAGCATTTTGGATTAGGCGGGGTAAAGATATCCAATGTGCAACAGATTTCTGAGTATGCCGAAAAGCATGGCTTCAAGCCGACAGGATTCAGGAGTTTCGGGAAAAGAGTCACCAAGGAGCAGATACGAGAAATCCGGCGCAACGCAGCTAAGAAAAGTAATAAGAAATGGTTTTACCGCATCAGAAGAAGAATGGAATATATGTAGCAGGAGGTAAATATGACGATAGAAATTGGACAGGAAAGGCGCTCTAGATTCGCCTATGGTTTTGATGACATCGCAATTGTTCCTAGCAGAAGGACCAGAGACCCGGAAGACATCGACATAAGTTGGGAAATTTCCGGCTTTCGTTTTGAATTATCGGTTCTGGCTTCGGCAATGGATGGTACAGTTGATCCCAAATTGGCTGTGGCGATGGGTAAGCTAGGTGGATTAGCCGTTCTTAATCTTGAGGGAATTCAGACTCGCTACGAAGACCTGTCGCCTGTCTTTAAGAAAATCGCCGGATTTACCAAAGAAGAAGTTACGCCCGGTCTCCAGAAGATTTACCAGGAGCCTATCAAGCCCAAGTTAATAGGAGAGCGGGTAAAAGAGATGAAAAAAGGCGGCATAATTACGGCTGTCTCTCTTACACCTCAGCGGGTGGAAGAGTATTATAAATATGCTATAGATGCGGGCCTGGATATTTTAGTGATACAAGGAACAGTTGTCAGTGCAGAGCATGTGAGTACCAGAGTTGAACCTTTGGACTTGAATGAATTTATTTCTTCCATAGACACCCCGGTTATAGTGGGCGGATGTGCATCATACTCTACAGCTCTTCACTTAATGCGGACAGGTGCAGTGGGAGTTCTGGTAGGAGTAGGGCCGGGTGTGGCTTGCACCACCAGGCAGGTCCTGGGAATCGGGGTACCCCAAGCCACCGCAATCTGTGACGCTGCCGCTGCTCGAACCAGGCATTTGGAAGATACAGGGAAGTACGTTCATGTGATTGCGGACGGCGGAATGAGGTACGGAGGAGATATTGCCAAAGCTATCGCCTGCGGTG
>JBDROD010000424.1:0-2505 GCA_043810415.1 Candidatus Zixiibacteriota bacterium
AGTCTCCAAATTCCAAAGCCATCTTCAAATGAAGAAGCCATATTGAGGACCTTTGTCCGTATGACGTTTCCGTTAGGATCCGTTTGGACTTCAAGCAGAATTTCGCCTGTTATTCCTGCTTTTTTGGCCATTTCAGGATAGACAGGTTCGACTTTTGTTTTTACACGGGGAGGTTTGATATCGCCTTTTACGTAGATGGGATGGAGGGGACTAACCGTTATCCAGACTCTCACCAATGTGAGGGCCAGAAGGCTGAAGATGAGAATAAATATAGTCCAATAGGCATTAATGGAATGGTCTGTAATTCCTTTTGCATTAACTCCCATTATTTTGTCCCTACATTATATACTTTTCTGACTTCAAGTTAATTCGATAAATATTATTGCTAGTTTTTGATGTTGACCGTTCATTTTTTCTTGTGATATATATATTTCACAAATTCCTTCAGGCAATATTAATTAGAGGAGAGAACAATGAAGCAACTGCGGTTTTTTTCAGTGCTGGCCCTTTTTATCCTTATTATAAGTGGATTATTAGCGGGTGAATCCACACTGCGCTATCTGACTATCGACGATCAATTTAAGCTCAAACGGGTGTCCACTCCCCAGATCAGCCCAGAGGGGGATTGGTTGGCATACACCGTTTCCGAGACTGACCTGGAAAAAGACAAATCCGAAACACGCATCTGGATGATGCCCACAGCAGGTGGTGATCCCATTCCCATGACGGGAAAAGGTTTGTCCGCAGGCAGCCCAGTCTGGAGCCCGGACGGAAAGTATCTCTCTTTTTCGGCTTCCCGTAACGAAGGAAAAGCTCAGGTCTGGATTCTTGACCGGAGAGGGGGAGAGGCCTGGGCGCTGACCGATATCAAACAAGGCATTTCCGGTTTTGTCTGGTCACCTGACGGAAAAAAACTGCTGCTTTCCATCCAAGACCCAGATCCCGATGCAGAGGACAAAGATAAACCTGAGAAAAAAAAGCCAAAACCCTGGGTGATCGACCGCTTGCAGTTCAAGCGTGATGGCGAGGGCTATTTGTCAAAGGACCTGTACACTCATCTCTACGTTTACACGGCGGCGGATAAGAGCCTCACTCAGATCACTTCGGGCAACTGTAATGAATCTTCTCCGGTCTGGAGCCCGGATGGTAAGCGCATTGCTTTTGTCAGCAACCGCACCGATAATCCCGATGGAAACTCCAACACAAACATCTGGATCGTCGCCGCTGATAATCCTGACAAAGGACAGACGCTGCTGCAGGTGACGTCAAATTCCGGTGCGGACTCTTCACCTGCCTGGAGCCCTGACGGACGCTTTCTGACCTACACGACCGCCATCGAGCCCGAGATCTTCTGGTATGCCACAAACCACCTGGCAGTGATATCTGCCGAGGGCGGAGAGCCGAAGATCCTCACCGAACAGCTCGACCGCAATGTCTCTTCTCCCTGGTTCAGCTCTGACGGAAAATGCCTTTACTTCCTCCTTGAAGACAGTGCCGAAAACCATCTCGCCAAAATCGAGGTTTCGGGAAAAAACCTCACCCGTCCCATATCCGGTCCCCGCAGCGTCCAATCCTACATGATGGGAAAAAAAGGGGAAATCGCCGTATCTATCTCCGAACCCCAGCTTCCCGGAGAGATTTTTATGTTCGAAAATCAGAATCTCCGCCGGATGACCAAGGCCAATGATGCGCTCATGGCACAGCTCAAACTGGCCGAGGTGGAAAACGTCCAGTTTCCAAGCAAGGACGGTACGGAAATCGAGGGTTTTATTTTTAAACCCTACGGCATGGACAGCGCCTTTCGCTACCCCACACTCCTACGCATCCATGGGGGACCAGTTGACCAATACGATTTCAGCTTCAATTTTGAAGCTCAGCTTTTTGCTGCCAACGGCTACGTGGTTGTCATCACCAATCCCCGCGGTTCATCGGGCTACGGACAGGATTTTTCCCTGGGCATCTTCAAGAGCTGGGGCGTAAAGGATTTCGAAGACGTTATGGCCGGTGTCGATTACGCGATTTCCCAAGGATACGCCGACCCCGACCGCCTGGGAGTGGGCGGCTGGTCCTACGGCGGGATCCTCACCAATTATGTGATCACCCAGACCGACCGCTTCAAGGGTGCCATCACGGGAGCCAGCGAGGTTCTCTACCGTTCCAACTACGGACACGACCATTACCAGTTCGAGTGGGAAATGGAACTGGGGCTGCCCTGGGAAAACGCCGAGCTCTGGGAGCAGCTTTCTCCATTCAACCGCGTCGAAAAAATCGTCACGCCCACGTTGATCATGGGAGGGGAAAAGGACTGGAATGTGCCTATCCTCAATTCCGAACAGCTCTACCAGGCCCTCCGCCGCCTGGGGCAAACGACACAGCTTGTGGTCTATCCCGGGCAAACCCACGGCATCCGCCTTCCCTCTTTCCAGAAAGACCGCCATGAACGCTATCTGAAATGGTATGCGACGTATGTGAAGGGGGAAAAATAGGATCGAAGCTTCTTCTTTA
>JBDROD010000425.1:0-4839 GCA_043810415.1 Candidatus Zixiibacteriota bacterium
CGTAATGAAGCCGGGAAGATACGTGGGTAATGAACTCGGCGCGACAAAGAAGGATCACCAGGACAGGCTTAAGGTGGCTTTGGCTTTCCCGGACGCGTATGAGATCGGGATGTCTTATCTGGGGCAAGCCATTCTTTATCACCTGATTAACCGGAGACCAGATGGGGTGGCAGAGAGGGTTTTCTCACCCTGGCCGGATGCGGAAGAGATAATGAGAAAAGAAAACATACCGCTGTTTTCTCTGGAAAGTCATACCCCGCTGAGAGAATTCGATATAATAGGTTTTTCCTTGACCTACGAGCTAAACTATACCAACGTTCTTAACATGCTGGATTTAGCCGGAATGCCTGTTTTTTCTTCGCAGAGAGACGAGACTTACCCTCTGGTCATGGCGGGGGGACCATCAGCCATGAATCCGGAGCCGGTGGCTGATTTCTTCGATCTTTTTGCTTTGGGCGATGGAGAGGAGATGGTAGATGAGCTTTTAGACGTAATTCGGCAAGCCCATAAGGATAATTTGAACAAAGAGGAGCTTCTCCTTAAACTGGCCCAAATACCAGGAGTATATGTTCCCCGGTTTTACGAAGTAACGTATGATGCAGAAAATGAGTTTAAAAGCATTAAACCAAGATTTCAGGAAGTTCCGGAGAGGATCAAAGTCAGAACCGTCCCGGAATTGAAAAACGAATTCTATCCTCCGGCTCCGATAGTACCTTTCCTGGAAACCACCCATGACCGGTTAACCATAGAGATCATGCGGGGGTGTCCCATGAGATGCCGGTTCTGTGCTGCCACCGTTGCCTATCAGCCTAAGCGGGAAAGATCGGTTGCCGAGATAGTCAAACAGGCGGAAACCGGTATAGCCAACTCGGGCTGGGATGAGATATCCCTGCTATCCCTCTCCACCACCGATTATTCTAAGCTGCCCGAACTGGTGAAGGAGCTGAACCGGAAGTTTTCCTCGAAAAAGGTCTCGATTTCCCTCCCCTCTTTAAGGCCAGATTCTTTGTCATTGGAGGTGGCCCGGCTCGTTTCCAGAGTAAAAAAGTCTGGTTTGACCTTTGCGCCGGAAGCAGGGACCGTGAGATTGAGAAACGTCACCGGCAAGCATTTGAATGAAGAGGACCTTTTGAATACCGCCCAAATGGCATTTTCCTCGGGGTGGAATCTGCTGAAGCTATATTTCATGATCGGATTGCCTACGGAAAGGGAGGAGGATTTAGCCGGCATCGTGGACTGGCTGAAAAAGATACTGCGGGTGGCCAAAGATGCCGGCGGGGGAAAGAACCTGAATATCACCATCTCTCCCTTCACCCCCAAGCCGCACACTCCCTTTCAATGGGAGAGACTGGAAGATGTGGAGAGCCTGCAAGGTAAGATCTATTATCTCAAGAACAACCTCAGGCAGGGTAACCTGCATCTGAAATTCAGGGACCCGCAGGTTTCGTACATGGAAGGGATTTTAAGCCGCGGAGACAGGCGACTTTCCTCGGTCATTCATTCTGCCTGGAAAAAAGGGGCGAAATTGGACGGCTGGTCCGAGCATTTCAACTATTCCTTCTGGAAGGAGGGGTTTTCCGAAGCAGGAATCGAATCCTCCCTCTATACCGGAGCGAAAAATATGGAAAGCCCTCTGCCCTGGGACCACATCGATAAAGGGATCAAAAAAGAGCATTTAAAAAAAGAAAGAAATCGTGCTTATACATTGAGCGAGGAATCCATTTCGCCGGAAGATCACACGCAAACATTGTTTCCCAGCAAAGAGGTGCCAATCGATAAAGTTAAGATAGCTGATCTTGTTTCGACTGAAGAGATGCGGAAAATCCTAACTCCTTCTTTGGAACTGTCCTCGGATTCTTCCAACTCCTATGGACGCAAGAGGAAGAAAATACCGGTATCCCTACCCGTTACCGTGGCGAGGGGAAGGGTCAGATTGAGATGGAGCAAATCTGAAGAAGTCAGATTTACCTCGCATTTGGACGTGGGAAGGACCTTCGAGCGAACCATCAGAAGATCGGGAATCCCCATTGCATACAGTGAGGGATTTCATCCACATCAGAAGGTGGCGTTTGGTCCTCCGCTCCCCCTGGGGTTCATCTCCGACTCCGAATACTTAGACTTCCAGCTTACCGAACCCTATACTCCTCTTTTCTTCAGTCAACTGAATCAGGAATTGCCTAATGGATTTAAATTTCTCGAAGCCAGATCCATATTGGGGAAATCGGAGTCACTAAGCTCCGTAATAAACTTGGCCGGTTATGAAGTGAAACTGGACGTTCCCCCTGACCGGATAGATACCGGTATCCAATCCCTTCTGGAAAGGGAAAATCTTTGGATAAGAAGAACCACCAAAGATCAGATCAAAGAGGTGGATATAAGAAGACACATTTATAAACTGGACAGTGAGCTTTTGGGAAATATGGTAGTCTTGAGAATGTATTTAGGCGTGGGGAGTGAAGGATATGCCCGCCCGGATGAAATCCTGGTTTATGGATTGGGTATGGAAGAAAAAGAGGTCCTGGGTTTACTCATCAAGAGATCCGGGCTCTTTGTCGTTAAAGAAAAACAATTATTGACCCCGATGGAAGTTGTATGAAGAAATGGTCATACTTCCTGAGAGTTTAATTAATGAATGTTTAAATCTCACCCTCTATCCTACGGATCTTCGATTATCCCCCTTTTCACATAGTGGAGGGAGGAACAAAGGGGGGTGAGATGAAATCAATACTCGAGTGTTTTTTACCAAGTGGATAAAACGACACAGATAAATTCCAGAGAAATTGCCCTAAAAATCCTGCATCACATAGAGACTCAGAACACCTATGCCAGCGAAGCCATTCAATCCTTCTGCCAGAACCTTTTCCTCTCTTCTTTAGACCGGAGATTTGTAAGCGAGGTGGTTCACGGCACCACCAAAATGAGAAGAAGGCTGGATTACGTATTGGAATTGTTTTTAGTGGAGAAGCTGGAGGGGTTGACTCCCTGGATAAGAAACATACTGAGAATGGGCATATATCAGATCGATTTCATGGAAAAGGTTCCGGAGAGCGCGGCGGTGGATGAGTCGGTCAAGTTGGCCAAAAAGTACGGTCATAAAGGGACGGTGGCCCTGGTGAACGCGGTGCTAAGAAGTTATTTGCGGGATAAGAGCAAGGTTGTTTTTCCCTCCTGGGATCAGGATAAAGTCGAAAATACAGCCTTGTTTTATTCCTTCCCCAGCTGGATGGTGGAGAGGTGGCTGGAGATTTTCGGAGAGGAGGAAACCGTTAAGCTGTGCAGTACCTTTAACCAGAGACCGCGTTTATCCTTGAGATTCAATTCATTAAAGATCGGACAAAAGGATCTGGAGGAGATATTCAACCGGGAAAAGGTCAAATTCAAACCCGGGAGATTCCTTAAAAATTATTATTCCATCGAATCCAAGATGGATTTGAGTCAATTTTCACCCTTGCAGGATGGGTGGGTCTACTTTCAGGACGAAAGCGCCGGATTCCCGGTTATGCTCTTGGATCCTCAGCCGGGTGAATGCATACTGGATCTGTGTGCCGCTCCCGGCGGGAAAGCAACATTCATGGCTGAAAAGATGAAGGATCGGGGAATGGTGATGGCAGTGGACATAAGTTTAAAGAAACTCAAAACCATAAAGGAAAATTGTGACAGACTGGGGATCGAATCCGTCAAGTTATGCTGCGCGGACGCTAAAAGCTTTTCCTGTTACCCGGTGGACAAAGTCTTACTTGACGCTCCTTGTTCCGTCCTGGGAACCTTGGGAAAGAATTCGGATGCCCGTTGGAGAAAACAGAAGGAGGACCTACCGCGTTTACAGAAACTTCAGATCGAGATTCTATCCCATACAGCAGATCTTTTAAAAAGGGGAGGGGTTTTGGTTTACAGCACCTGCACCATTATGCCGGAAGAGAATGAACAGGTGATCTACAGATTTTTGGAGCAGAGGAAGGATTTCAAGCAAACAGACAGCCATCTCTTCGTGGATTCAAACGTGATAGACGAGAAAGGATTCGTCCGGACGCTGCCCCAGGTTCATAAAATGGACGGCAGTTTTGCCTGCAGGTTGGAGAAAACCTGATTTTTTGAAGGATTATTTAAATTGGATTCTTAAGAGAATTTTGTTATTTTTAACGGGTGTATAAAAATAAAGTTTGATTTTGGATAGACCATATCCGGAGAAATAGTGAAAGGCAGATTAAGACGCATAATTGAGTGGATCTGGTACGATAAGTCAAGGAGAGATCTCATTATCCTTCTCTTGATAGCGATAGCGCTCATTTATTTTATGATACTTTTCGCTGATCGGGTGGTCATGCCGATTATAGTCCATCGGGGAGGAACCAGCGTCGTCCCCAGTCTGGTTGATTTGAACTTACAGCAGGCGGATTCGATCCTAGCCCAGTATGATTTACAGCTTCAAATTATGGCAGAGGAGACCGATCCATCCAAAGAGCCGGGAACGATAATCTCTCAGATCCCTGCACCGGGGACCAAAATCAAAGAGGGGAGGATGGTCAAGGTTAAGGTAAGCAAAGCCGAAGAGGCGGTGATCGTTCCCCAGCTTAAGGGAATTTCCGTACGCCAGGCAGAACTGCTTTTGGCTCAAGCGAGTTTGCAATTAGGGGAAGTAAGCTGGGTATCGTCCGATTCCTTCCCCCGGGACGTGGTGATCGAAAACATCCCCTCATCCGGGCTGTCGGTTCCACCGGGAACATCGGTGAACATCGTCACCAGTCTGGGAGCGGTGCCGGATACGGTGATGATGCCGGATCTGGTGGGTAAGAACGTTGATGAAGCGAGAAGAAGACGGCAGGAGATCGGGCTTCAGAT
>JBDROD010000426.1:0-8704 GCA_043810415.1 Candidatus Zixiibacteriota bacterium
CACACAAGATAGAAAAAGGAATATTAAAACAGAAGGGCCTGAGTATGAAACAATCTATGCTTTGGGTTCCAATTGTGGGATAGATAATCCAGATACAATCATCGAGGCAGATCTTTTATGTGAAGAATATGGACTAGATACGATTTCTTGCGGTGTTGTCATCAGCTTTATAATGGAATGTTCAGAAAGAGATATTTTAAAGGGTCGTTATGGAGGACCCCATCTAAAATTTGGTGACTCTGAAGGACTCCTTGAGACGATCAAGCTTATTGGAGAAAGGGAGGGTATCGGTAAATTATTGGGTCGGGGGGTAAAGAGATTGTCTGAGGAAATGGGACCAGAAACAAAACACTTCGCCATGTCCACAAAGGGGTTAGAGTTGCCGGGTTACGATCCAAGGGGTATGAAGGCCATGGCTCTTTTATATGCAACTTCAGACAGAGGGGGATGCCATCTTAGGGGGAGTACTTTAAGGTCAGAACTGTTAGGCCTTCCAAGCCCTATCGACCGCTTTGGTTATAACGGCAAGGCTAGTTTGGTTGTTGAGTTACAAAAGGCTTACACCCTTATGAACGTCTTTTCTGAGTGTCTTTTTGCGAATTTTGCTCTAACTCTTGATGATTATTCGGCAGCACTCGGCTCGCTTTTTGGAGAGACACTTACCCCAAAGGATCTGTTGTCAATTGGAAAAAGGATATGGGATTTAACAAGACTGTTCAATTGTCGAGAAGGTTTTTCGGTTGAAGACGATACCTTACCTCCCAGATTATTTGAAGATCCCATACCATCGGGGCCATCAAAAGGTCAAGTTATTGACAGACATCATTTTGAGTCAATGAAAGATGAATATTATCAGATTCAGGGATGGGATAAGAAGACGGGAAAACCGTTATTCGATATGGGGAGATATCTATTCAATTCAACATGAATGTCAACTATTAATTTTAAAGTAGTCTGATAAGGAAGAAATATTTGGAAGGAGGAGAAGAAGATGAAAGGGAAAAAAGATTGGCATGAACTTGTATCTCAGCCTAAGTATGATATTGTCCTCGAAGAGGATATATGGGTTCCCATGCGGGATGCCGTTCGTTTATGCGTTGATATATACCGGCCTAAGGCGCAAGGTAAATTTCCAGCATTGGTTTCGTGGTCATGGTATGGCAAGGATTCGGAGAAACTTCCAACAAATCCAAAGTATCAGCCTTCAGACTATTTAAGAGGAACTGGAGGCCATGAATGTGGGGAGCAGTTTTATTTTGTTCCGAGAGGTTATGTACAGGTGATTCCAGATATCAGAGGAATAGGAAAGTCAGAAGGGGAATTGACAACAGAATGGACAAAAGATGGATATGACCTGATTGAATGGATCGCTGAACAGCCTTGGTGTAATGGAAAAGTGGGTATGGTAGGGATGTCTGCCTTCGCTATGGCCCAATATTTGATTGCTGCGCAGCAGCCCCCCCACCTCACCGCCATATTCCCTTTTGAAGGCGTAACCGACTATTATCGCCATTTTTATTATCATGGGGGAATTTTTTGCTATATGTTTCCTCTCCATTTATGGGCGCTTACGCCAGCACGAAGTAAACCACAACCTGCAAGTTATAAGATGTTTTCAGAATCACAACTTCAGGAGAAGGTAAAGAGGTTGCAGAAAAATCCTGACATAAGATGCACTCCCTACCTTTATTTAATTAGTGTTTGTCCCCAAATGAACCCTACCGTATTTGATCTAATGTTGAATCCTTATGATGGGCCTTACTACCAACAGATGTCCCCATATACAAAGTATCAAAATATCAGAATACCTACTTTTCTAGGATCAAGATGGAATGGATGGGTTCTCCATTTACCTGGGGACTTTGATGCTTTTGAAAATATCGCTGCACCCAAAAAGAATAAGAAGTTGTTAGTGGTACCCTCTGATAATTATGGGGGTATGGATCGCCCATTCCATGAGGTCCAGGACGTCTGTCTGAGATGGTATGAGCACTGGTTAAAAGGTATAGACACCGGACTTATGGATGAGCCACCCATATTGATTTTCATTCAAGGGATTAATAAATGGAGGTATGAGAATGAGTGGCCCCTGAAAGTGACTCAGTGGACCAAATTCTATTTGAAGGAAGGAGGAAAGTTATCCCCAGAGCCACCAAAAGTTAAAGACGAACCTCAGAGGTTTACCAGTGAACCTTGGGCCAATCCTTCTCAGGGGTTCCGGTCTGCTGACGTGCTCGTTAAGGCTGACCCAGTTCCAAGGGCCATCTATGAGACGGAGCCTCTTAAAGAAAATGTGGAAGTCACAGGCTCCATTGCTTTGTATTGGTATGCTTCGATAGAGAGCAAGGGGGTTCAGGCTAGAACATGGAGGGCTTCAGAGATTGAAGTATTGGAGCCATTAACGAATGATACAGATTGGTATTTGAAGGTTAAAGATATAGATGTGGATGGCTCCGAGAGATGCGTGGCAGAAGGTTGGCTTAAAGCATCTCATTATGAGATTGATGAGAGCAAATCAAAGCCATACGCACCATACCATCCACATACAAGAAGTCTCCCTATTAAGCCGGGTCAAGTGATTCTCTACGCGAGTGATCTGAGGATGACTTCCAATATATTTCTTATGGGTCATAAGATAAGGTTAGAAATTGCAGGCCAAGACCAGGTCCAAGCCTTATGGTATCATCTCCCACATATGGCAAGTGTAACCCATACGATCTTCAGCACCTCAGATCGCCCCTCCTATCTTCTTTTGCCAATAATCCCAAGAGATTATAAGGGAACGGGTGAACCGGACTACCACCCAACGGGTCCTTTCCGGATTCCAAAATACAAAAAGCAGGATTGAAGAAAAGTAAGGTTCATTGGACAGGAGATGATGTCTTTAAGGAAAAGGAGAGGCTTTCAGATAGGAGGTATGGAGATGAAAGAGAGTATCTTCTCGACAGCTCGGATTTATAGTTTTTTTTCACCCAATAAAATCTTGCTTGGTGCCGGGGCTGCCAAACAGATTGGAAAAGAGGCAAGGTTTCTCGATGGTCAAAAGGCACTCATCGTTACTGACCCAGGAGTGGTTAAAGCTGGTTTGGTCGAGAGTGTTAAAGAATCGTTGGTATCTGAAAATGTGGAAGTAGGTATTTTTGATGAAGTTGAACTTGAACCACCTGCCCGGGTAATAGATGATTGTGCAAGGATTGCTCGTGAGGATGGTTATAACATCATTGTTGGGCTAGGCGGTGGGAGTTCATTAGATACAGCGAAGGGGGCCTCTATTATGGCAACCAATAAAGGAAAGGTTCTCGATTATACTGGGATAGATTTGGTTACTAAAAGGGGACTCCCTAAGATTTTTCTTCCTACAACAGGGAGTGGAAGTGAAGTAACCCGAGTGTTTGCTCCTACTGATGAGAAAGATAATACCAAAAAAGTAGTTTATAGTATTTTTAATTTGGCTGATGTTATCATTGCCGATCCATTGTTTACCCTCTCATTGCCTCCTGATTTAACTGCAGATACTGGAGTTGATGCACTTGTGGGTGCCATAGAAGCATATGTTTCAGTCAATGCCACTCCATTCTCAGATATTTTAGCCCTAGAGGCTACTCGCTTAATTAGTGAAAATTTGCCTATGGTTTATGCTAAAGGAGACCATATAAGCGCCAGGTTGAATATGAGCCTTGCAGCTATTCTGGCAAATTTAGCTTGGCAGAGTGGAGGATTAGGTGCTGTTCATGCTTTATCTTACATTTTAGAAACGGAATGCCATTTGAGACATGCAAGAGCTACCAGCATTATGCTGCCCCATGTGATGGAATATAACAAAATAGGTAACCTAGTTAAATATGCGCAGATCGCCAAAGCGATGGGAGAAAATATTGAAGGTCTTCCTCACTATGAGGCTGCAGAAAGATCTGTAAATGCAGTAAAGAAATTGCTTACGGTTGTTAATATATCATTTAGGCTTTCAGATTATGGGGTATCTAAAGAAAATTTACCTGGACTGGTGGAAGGGGCGATGAAGCAAGCAAGACTTTTTGTGCCGAATCCAAGGAACTTGACTGAAGCCGATGTGAAAAACATCTATTTGAAGGCTTTGGAATGAAAGCATACGGCAATGAAGAATGGATAGAGGCAAGTTGGTGTAACCTGAACAAATCTAATTCTCTTATGATGAAAGGGGGTGACGTATTAAGAGGGTTGTAATAGAATTGCAAATCTTAAATTTCCATACGGAGGTGAATTATGAGAACCAGAGTTTTAACACTTTCATTGATAGTCATGTTTGTCATAGTGCCATTATTTGGTACACCCAATACGGTGTTATCGAAGGAGAAACCCATAGAGCTCTCCTATAGCAATTTCCTTCCTGCTGGGTATGGGACCACCAAGGCGCTGGAAGCTTGGGCGAAGGAGATAGAAAAACGCACCGATGGAAAAGTCAAGATAACTTTTTATCATGGTGGGACTTTGACTGACGCAGTGAACTGTTATGAAGGGGTGGTTAAAGGCATCTCTGATATTGGACAGTCATGTCTTGCTTATAACAAGGGTAGGTTTCCTCTAATGGAGGTGGTTGACCTGCCCGGTTATTCTTTTAATGCTATAGTTCCTTGTCTTGTGTCTGATGAGATCTATAGAAGATTTATGCCGAAGGAACTTTCTGACACACATATCCTCTACATTCATACACACTTTCCGGGTGTTATTTTTACACGGAATAAGCCTGTAAGAAGATTAGAAGATCTGAAGGGTTTACGGATAAGATCTACGGGTCTATCTTCAAAGATTGTTGAGGCTTTTGGGGCCACTCCGGTAGCCATGCCAAAGGGGGATCAATATGATGCGATGTATAAGGGAGTTGTAGATGGGACAACGGGTGGTGTGAATGAGCTTAAGGGTTGGAGGGTTGCTGAGGTAGCGAAGTATAGTATTGCATGGCCCAGAGTGGGTTATGTGACTGCATTTTTTGTTGCGATGAATTTAGGGAAGTGGAGATCTCTTCCACCGGACGTGCAGAAGGTGTTTACGGATGTGAGCAAGGAGTGGCCGGAATATCATGGGAAGACGTGGAACAGTATGGAGGTGGAAGGTTATCAATTCGGAAAGGAGAAGGGGCATCAAATCATTTATTTATCCCCGGAGGAAGGTGCCCGTTGGGAGAAAGCGGTTAAACCACTTTTTGATGACCATGTGAAGGCCATGGAGGCTAAAGGGTTACCCGGGAGAGAGGCCTTGAGTTACAGGAATCAGCTGATTGAGAAGTACAGTAAGATTTATCCAGAAATAAGATTTGAGTAAGTTAAAGTATCGATCCGAGTTAATATTCCGTTGAAAAGAGGGTGTCTGACATGAGCATTTCATGTCAGACACCCTCAAGAAAGAGGTTTGAAATGGCCCAACTTATAAAGGTCGTTCATTCTTTCAGCCGATGGATTTGCTGGATATCAATGTTTACTTTGATAGGAATGATGTTGCTCACTTGCTCGGATGTTGTTCTACGCTATTTTGGGTATCCCATTAAAGGTACTTTTGATATCACAGGGCTTTTAGGAGCGGTAGCTGTTGCCTTACCCATCGCCTATACTCAATTGCTGGGGCGTCATGTGTCCATGGAATTTAAGTGGTCACGTTTTCCGAAATGGGTTCAGATGATCATTAATAGCATCACCTGCTTACTTAGTATAGGTATGTATGCATTAATTGCTTGGCAGTGCATCTTGCTTGGCACACAATTATGGAGAGTTGGTACAGTATCCGCCACGGTTGAAATTCCACTTTTTCCTTTTGTTTATACGGTAGCTTTTGGTTGTGCTCTGAATAGTCTTATTCTCTTAATAAACTTTTATAATTTGTTTGCTAAGTCTAGAGGGAAGCTGAACCCTGGAGATCTGTAGAAAGTTCTATCACCTGAAAAGTCAACTTTATTGAAAATCTGCTTGTGATTTATGACCCATTACAGATAATAAAGGGGAGAAACGAATGAGTATCGAGACTATTACCGTTCTTATCACTCTATTGCTTTTCTTATTTTTCTTTATGGGTCTGGGAATCGGTATTTCAATGGGATTAGCAGGTTTTATAGGATTTGCTGCCATCGTGAATATTGAAGCAGCCCTTAGTCTCATCGCCCACGATGTATACAGCATTTTTTCATCTTACGGGTTCACCGTAATACCCCTCTTCGTCCTTATGGGCCAAATCGGGGCTAGTGCTGGAATGGCAAGGGGTCTTTATGATTCTGCTTATAAATTCATTGGGCATATGCCAGGGGGTCTTGCCATAGGTACAGTAATAGCAGGGACAGCGTTCAAGGCTATATGTGGATCGACTACTGCGACGACAGCTACTTTTGCCACAATGGCTGTGCCTGAAATGGATAGGTATAACTACGATAGGAAGCTTTCCTGTGGAATCGTTGCAACTGTGGGAACTTTGGGAGCAATTATTCCTCCAAGTGTGACACTAATTATTTACGGTCTCATTACAGAAACGTCTATTGGTAAGTTGTTTTTGGCGGGAATCATTCCTGGCCTTATGATTGCTTTTTCGTTTGCCGTCACCCTTTTCGGTTGGTGTAAAATAAACCCAAAGCTTGGACCAAAAGGCGAAAAATCTACATGGAGTGACAGAATTAAATCTCTTCCCTCTGTAGCATGGGTGATTGGAATCTTTCTTGTCGTTGTCGGGGGTCTGATGAAGGGATTTTTCACACCCACAGAAGCAGGAAGCGTAGGCGCTCTTGCTGTTCTCATCCTTGCCGCTGCCAAGAGAGATATGAATTTGAAAAAATTTATTAAATCCGTCATGGACTCTCTCAATATCGCTTGTATAGTTTTCATACTTCTTGCAGGGGCAACTATTCTGGGCCATTTTTTCGCGGTTACCAAAACGCCTTTCATTATCGGAGATTGGTTAGGAAATCTTCCAGTCAACCGTAACATAATCATGATCATCATTATCTTTGTTTACCTCATCGGTGGCTCCTTCATTGAAGATTTGGCATTCCTTATCCTTGTTACCCCTATCTTTCTTCCAACCGTCATAAAGTTAGGCTACGATCCGATATGGTTTGGCGTTATTGTGTGCGTCACTTGTATGATTGGGATTATCATTCCACCTATGGCCATCAATGTTTTTGTGGTATCGGGCATCACTAAAGTACCAATCAGTACAATTTACAAAGGATGCTACCCCTATATCGTGGGTATGTCCATATGTCTGTTGATCCTTTTGTTCTTCCCGCAGATTTCTCTTTGGCTTCCAAATTTGTTAATGAAATGAAGGGAGTCAAATGAAGGAAGAGGATGTACAGATTTTGTAGCGATAGGATTCATCATTTGTATAGGAATATGAGGCGAAAAAGGTATAATGATGAACTTAGAAAAATTAAAAGTTAAAGTTAATCCTGAATACACTGCACTCGTGATTATTGATATGCAAAGAGATTACTGTTGTGAGGGAGGCGTTTTAGACAAAATGGGTTTCGACCTGCAGGCTCCGAAATTGTTGGCCTCCAGATTAAATGAATTTGTAAATAGGGCACGAAAGGTCCAAAAATTTATTGTCCATATTAAAATGGAATTAAATTCTTATCTTCGGTCACCGGCATTAGCAGAGCACTATGAGCGTGTTGGTTTACAAAGGGAATATAATCCCTCATATTCAGAATTCTATGGTGTCACACCAAGAGAAGGAGAAGTGATCATCCCAAAATATAGATATTCTGGTTTTGTTTCAACCTACTTCGATCAATACCTAAGGTCCAATGGAATTAAGACTTTAATACTAACCGGATTGGCGACAAATGTGTGCGTTGAGTCTACCGCCAGAGATGGATTTATGAGGGACTATCAAATCATCATTCCAGAGGATATGACGGAAGGAACAAGCCTTGAGGCGAAAAAATGGTCCTTGTTCAATATCAATACCTTTTTCGGCGAAGTGGTTAACTCAAATAACTTATTATCTATCTGGGGGATAAAAGATTAAATCTTTTTCTATCTCAACTTCCTTCGAGATTGTTCCAGTTTTGCGCCTTTTATCAAAACATCCCGCAAACCTTTTCTCCCCTCTTCATCTTCAATCTTTTGAAGATAGGACTCAATTTGTTTCAAGGTTTTTCTATCCAGCTCTTCACTTCGCCAATCCTGAGTTTTTGAAAAAGTGGGAGGAGGCTGAGAGATTTTTCCCAGTTTGAACCGAATGTCCTGGATGTGCGGTTCCCCTAAAAAGGCGTTTATTTTTTCTAAAAGTTTGGGTTTTAGAAGTTGGAGCTGTTGCATCCAGGTGGAATGGGAGACATCAATGAAGAGGATATGATTCCGGATGGCACGGGGTTGCGTCTGAAGGGCTATTGCTTCGCCAACAATCTCTTTCCAGGCGGTCCAGATGGAGTAGGTCTTCAATGGGACATCGAGTTCCAGACCCTTCAGGGTCTGTTCTAGAATCGTATGAATGGGCTGGGGTTTTTTCATAGCTTCATTCTAAAGCACCAAATCCCAAACACTAATAACCAATGACGAAAACGATTTAACACTATGCACCATGCACTCTGCTCTATGCAAGGATCATCCACGTAAAGATATTTTCGAAAAGATTGCTCCTCACTACGACCTCCTGCTCGGCATCCTTACCTTTGGAAATTATGCGAAGTTTTTAAGGAAGGCGGTGAAGGTTCTTGGACCTAAAAGGGGTGAGAAGATTT
>JBDROD010000427.1:0-4684 GCA_043810415.1 Candidatus Zixiibacteriota bacterium
AAGTCCGGGAAAGAAGTAAAGGGATTCAAGGAAGCGGCGGAGAAGATCGGTTATCCGGTGATGATCAAAGCTTCTGCCGGAGGCGGGGGAAAGGGGATGAGGATCGTCCGCTCAACAGATGAGCTGGAGAAGAGCCTGGAAGCGGGTATGCGGGAGGCGAAGTCGGCATTCGGAGATGAATCAGTATACCTGGAGAAATATATAGAAAATCCCCGGCACGTTGAGTTTCAAGTGCTGGCTGACAATTATGGGAATATAGTACATCTGTGTGAAAGAGAATGCTCCATCCAGCGCCGACATCAGAAGATCGTGGAGGAAACCCCGTCCTGTGCTTTGGATGAGAAGCTGCGGGAGAAGATGGGAGAGGTGGCTAAACTGGTGATAAAAGTTTCCGGTTATAATAACGCCGGAACGGTGGAATTTCTCTTAGATCAGAACAAAAATTTCTATTTCCTCGAAGTGAACGCCCGGCTCCAGGTCGAACATCCCATTACCGAGCTGGTGACCGGAGTGGACTTAGTCAAGCAACAGATCAATATCGCTTCCGGGGAGAAACTTTCACTTAAGCAGACGGATATCAAACAAAGAGGGCACGCCATCGAATGCAGGATCTATGCGGAAGATCCGGAGAACAATTTCTTCCCCTCCTCCGGGAAAATCCTTTTCATGAAAGAGCCGAGCGGACCGGGAGTGCGGCACGATTGCGGCATATATTCCGGATTTACGGTATCGGTCTATTACGATCCGATTTTATCCAAGGTGGTAACCTGGGGAGAGAAAAGAGAGGATGCACGTAAAAGGATGCTTTTGGCGTTGTCTAATTACATCATCATGGGGATAAAGACGCCTATAGAATTCTTAAGAGCCATCATGGATCATCCCGAGTTTATCGCAGGCAATACGCAAACCAATTTTATCGAGAAGAACATGACGGATTGGAAGGAAAAAACAAGGGGAAAGAGATTTCTTAATGAAGCGTTAGTAGCAACGGCTATTTTATCTCAAACGAAAAGGAAATCGGGAATCACAACCGTTAAGGAAAGCATGTCGAATCCTTGGTTGACGGTGGGAAAATGGAGCTTGGACGGGAATTAGAGATAAATACGATACGGTGCAATGAAGAGGATTTATGGAACAAGAATTTACTTTAGATGATAAAATTTATAAACTCCAAACGGAATATAAGGATGGCAGATACCATATCAATATTGATAATGAAAAATTTGTCGTCGATTGCACTTCCATCTCGGATAATTGTCTTTCGCTGTTAATCGACAAGAAAGCACTAACCATCTACTTTTCTGAATCAAACGGGAAGAAATACCTGTCTATAGATGGAGAGCAGTTCTGCATTCAAGAGGCAATAGCTGAAAATATAAGAGCAGGTGAAACAGACTCAACTGCTTTGAAAGAAGCTCCCATCATCTGTTCCCCCATGCCCGGGAAAGTGGTGAAGCTATTTGTTAAGGAGGGGGATGAGGTGGAGAAAGGACAGGGATTGGTGATAGTAGAAGCCATGAAGATGGAGAACGAGATCAAATCGCCTTTCAAGGGTCGGGTGGAAAAAGTGAATTTCAAGCCCGGAGATCTGGTGGATGCTAGCCAGGTGATTATCGAGATAAAGCCGGATACAGAAGATCAGTAAAGTCGAATTGTATTATTATCCTCTCCCTTTATATCCCCTCTTTCTTGTAAGTACCTTACAGTCTTCCCGGCAGTGAAAGATTTAAATCTTCCATTTACAATTACGGAAACCTTTGTTCGGCAAGCCCAGGATGATGGATGGTTTCCGCTATTGTTTTGTTGTGGATTTATTTGGAATCAGAGCTGTGAGGCTAACGTAGCTTTTATTGAAAAAGAAAATCATTATCCCCAGAAAGAGAAAGACGAAATCCTTTATCAGCAGCTTGGCTCCCTCTTTGGCGCCAGCCGGGTCAGTGGAGAAGCATCCGCAGTTTAAATTCACGCCGCGGAATAAATTAATAGAGATAGCAACTATAAAGACCGAGAGCAAAAAACAGATCAGAAGCGAAGCGCTTTCGGTAAATACGCCAAAGATCAAAAAAAGCCCGGCAAAGAGTTCAACCCAGGGGAGGGTGACCGCATAGACGTTTATCAAAAAACGGGGGAGAATATGGTAATTGTAAATAATGCGGGCGAATTGATCCGGATTGGAGATCTTGTCCAGGCTGGCATAAACGAAGGTTATGCCTAGAATCAAGCGGAAAAGCAGCACTATCCTTTTGTCGGTAATTATCCGAACGAGGGTTTTAAGCATTTTTATTCATCCGAATTTGGATTAACGAGCCCAGTTTTTACAGATAAACCGGCCTGTTGCCATTCCTCCCACCCGCCGAAGAAAACTTTTACGTTTTTATATCCCAAATCCCGGAGCTCCCTGGCTAGAAGCAGGCTGGACTCACATTCGCCGCCATCACAATAGGCGATGATCTCTTCATCCGTGGTTAATTTAGGAACAATTTGCGAAGCATATTGCTCGAACTCCTCATAGGGGAAGTTGATGGATCCCTTGATGTGTCCCGCCTCAAAGTCAGCCGGCAGGCGGGCATCCAGGAAAATAATCCGCTGCGATTGAAATTTCATCTGGGCGTAATCCAAGCTCACCGCAGGAGGATCATCTTTCTGATAGGAATATGGTACAACAATGCTGTCTGAGGTCATCTGGCTGCTCCAGCTCCCTTTAAGAGTAATCCCTTTGGGTGAGAAATTATTAAAAATTAGACCCACGGAAGAGCCAATGACAATAATGATAATAGATGTTAGCAGAATCTGGGTGAACTTGGGAGGGTGCGGCATCGAAACCTTTTGTTTATCGGCTGACCATCTCTCCAAAAATAGGAATGCTGACGCGGGCTATCTTGGAGCCCTCAAAGTCAAGGGTCAGGGAGGTGTGGAGATTTCCTGAAGTTATCCCCTTTTTCAACTTTACAAGCAACTGGATACTCTCGCCCGGTTTAAGGATTCTACTATTTAAGCCGATTTCCACATTTTCTCCGGGTCCTTCGATTGTATTTATGGTAAGCTTTTCTCCGGAGATATTTTCCATGGTAATGGCGCGTGATTCCTCAGCCGCTCCGATGGTGACCGTATCAAAATCAATTTCAAGCGGCGTAAGTTTGACCAAGGAATTTGCCACACCGATCTTTGCGGAGAATTGTGTTTCCGCGAACGGATTGTTGGGATCGTTGGAGATCACCTGAAGTTTTTTGACAGTTTCGCTGGTTACCACTTTTCGGGGTTCGAAAAATATTTTCATCTCCGCGGACTCATTGGGGGGAATCCGTCTTTGGGTAAGGGGGGTGCTGGTACAGCCACAGTCCGGTCTAACCTTTACAATGATCAAGGTATCCGTTCCGATATTTCTGATCATATAAGTATGTGTCACCATCCCGGTTTTGGGGATATACCCGAAATCCCACATGGTCTCAGAAAAAGATATTTTCGCTCCGGACATAGACTGGTTTTGGGTAAAAGCCGGAATCGTAGCAACAGTAATTAATATTATAAGAAAAATGATTTCAAGGTACCATCTCTTCATCGTACAGATCCTTAAAGTAACCAGGACTAACTTTATTACTATCGACTTTAATTTTTACGAAAGCAAAAAAGCCGAAGTTGGTGGTAAAAAGAAGCGGCAATGTTTTTCACAAAAATTACTTCATTCATTTCAGCGGGAAAAACGTAGTTAAAATTTCTGCCGATTCAAGATAACACGGGATTAAGAATAATCAGTTATTCCCGAACAGTTGAGCATACAATCGTATTCCAAGAAAGATTAGTAAGCCAGATAGTTGTTGGGGACGAGGATAAACCTGGTGGAAAGAGTGTGTTTGAAGGATAAGTTGAAAGGGAATGCTTTAGCTGCTTACAACTTGAAAATTCGGGCAAGTTTCTCTCTTTTCAAGATAATCAATAGTAAAGGGTATCCCAGAACGAAGCAGGCGATGATTTCTCCCAACGCAATATATGCAACCGTAAGCCAATAAGGAAGCTGAAAAAGAAAATGAAGATATAAGCTTACTCCCAGAGCATTGACCACTACCGGGGGGAGTGGCGCTAAAAGGGGCTGCTTTGTTTTGGAAAGAAGATACGTAAGATAAGCAGCTAAAAGGGTGCAGAGGCTTCCCCCCACTATGTCGTAAATCCCCAGACCACCATAGACATTTGCCACCACGCATCCGATGAAAAGCCCGGGCACTGCGGCCGGGGTTAGGAAGGGGAGGATGGTCAATGCCTCGGATATGCGTACCTGCAAAGGTCCGTAGCTTATAGGGGCAAGTACAATAGTAAGGGCGGCATATAAGCTGGCGATGATACCAACCTGGGCGATGTATCTAGAAGAAAGGTTCAAGGGTTCACTGGAAAGACGTTTAAGGTTCAAAGTTCAAAAGTTCAAGGGTTCAATAGTTCAAGGTAAAAAGCGTTCAAAGTTTAAGGTTCAAGGGTTCAATAGTGACGTAAAAACTCGCGCCATTCTTTTTCAAAATCATCTATGCTCTTACCATAGATTTCCAGAAAAATCTCTTTATAATTATCTTTTCTTGCAATAGGTAAGAATATTTTCAACTTGTTTATACCATAACTGTCGATCAAGTATCTGACAAAAGACCCGCTTGCAAGATAATAATAATAACTCCATTTCGTATGATATGTACTTTTAAAC
>JBDROD010000428.1:0-4760 GCA_043810415.1 Candidatus Zixiibacteriota bacterium
CCCGCCACGGTGGGAACTCCGAAGCAGTTCCCGTAATCCCCGATCCCCCTTACCACGCCGTCAAACAGGTAACGCACCCGGGGGGATGAGAGATCGCCGAAGCGCAGGGAATCCAGGCAGGCGATGGGTCGCGCTCCCATGGTGAAGATGTCCCGCATGATCCCTCCCACCCCGGTAGCCGCTCCCTGGTAAGGTTCCACCGCGCTGGGATGATTATGGCTTTCAATTTTAAAGACAACCGCCAATCCGTTCCCGATATCCACAGCTCCGGCATTCTCCTCCCCCGCTTTGGCTAACAAGTGCTCCCCCTCCCGGGGGAAGGTCTTGACCAATGCAATGGAGTTTTTGTAGCTGCAGTGTTCCGACCACATGACCGAAAAGATTCCCAGTTCGGTATAGGTTAGCTTTCGTCCTAAAATCTTCAAAATCATCTCATATTCTTCCTCATTCAAACCGTGTTCTTTGACCAGATCCAAAGTCACCTCCGGCTCGCCGGAAGAACTGGTTTTTGAATTCATCTTTAGGCGTCCTCTGTTTTGATTTCATTGATTGATTTGCTATCATTCTCCCATGGTAACAAAAATATACGGGAAGCTAAAAGTAAAGTCAATAAAAGATTGAAAGATGAAGAATGTTAAAAAGAATCGGGATAAAACGTATTAACTAATTGAAAGAACAGCAGCCCAAATATAGACACAAGCATTTAATATGCTACTATTCCAAGCACGCGATTGACCCATATTGTTATTTAACCTGTTTGTGGCTGAAAATCACGTTTATGATAAAAGTATTGAGCATAAAAAATCGGATGAAGACATTTCTTGTGATAAAACTGGTATTACTCATTCTCATTTTACCCGCCAGGCTTTTCGCTCAAAACCAATCAGGATCGGCATCCACAGATAAGGACACTATCATATATGTTGGCGATATTAAAATCATCCGCAAGAACGTTTTCGATCCGGAGGTAAAGGAGGAAAATAAAAAACTCTACCTGTGGGTGAACAAATTGCACTTCCTCACCAAGGAAAGGGTGGTCCGGCAGGAGCTGTTGTTCAAAGAGGGTCAGGCTTATGACGAAAAGCTCTTGGAGGAAAGTGAAAGAAATCTGCGTAGTCTATATTTTTTGGGAAAAGTCAGGATACAGGCGACAAGAAATCAGGGGAAGATGGATGTTTTGGTCAAAACTCAGGATCAGTGGAGCACCACCGTCAATTTTTCTGTCCAGGTGATTGGTGAATTCTACTCCCTCGAAGCCTACTTGGAGGAAGATAATCTATTGGGATGGGGTAAAAGTTTAATGGTCGGATACCTAAAAAACACCGATAGAGAACACCGGCAGTTCTCCTTTATGGACGGAAACATCTGGGGAACGCATCTTTTCTTTCAGACAGACATATATAAACGCTCAGATGGTCATCTCTGTAATTTCCTCTTTTCCCGACCATTTTATTCTCTGGAAGTAAAATCTGCATTCGGGATTCAATATCAGGATGAAAAAGACACGATAGACTATTATCAGGACGGGGAGGATGTTTTTTCTTTCCAGATGAAAAACCAGCGGTTCTATATTGAAGCGGGCAGATCATCTGGAAAACAGCAGAAGAAGATACTCTATTTATTCTATCAATCGGAAAGTAAACTAAACTCGTTTTATTCCCTTGAAGATTCACTGAACTTTTCAGAATTACTGCCTCTGGACAGAGACCTACAGCATTTTGGATTCTCCCTAAAATTCTGGCATCCTCAATTTGAGAAGTTATGCTACTTGGACAATTTCGGCAGAATTGAGGATGTGGATCTGGGTTGGCGCGTCCAGGGAACCTGGGGCTTAAATCTTGATCATCCTTTTGATAAAAAAAGGACTGACATCGCTTCCTTGAAATTTCTTTTACCCTTTCGTCTGAGTACCAACCACTTTCTCTTCTTTTCTCACCAGACCAAAGGTGATTTTAGAAATAACCGCTGGGAGAGAATTCTGTCCCAGACCGAGACCCGTTTCTATCTGCAGACCCCCTACTGGCAGACTCTGGTCTTCCGGGTTTTAACCGTCTCCTCCTGGAGACAGGAAAAGGGTTTTCAACTGCTCTTGGGGGGAACCAACGGCTTGCGGGGATTTGAGAAATTCAGATTCTCCGGCAAGAATGAACTGATCGTAAATTTTGAAGATAGGTTCTACACCCCCTGGCGAATTTTAACCGTGGCTTTGGGAGGAATTTTATTCTGTGATGGCGGTTATGTGTGGAACGACAAACTGGCGGGACGAAAGCTGCATGCGGATGTAGGAGCAGGCATGCTCTTGGGTCTGACCAAATCCTATAGCTGCAAAATACTCTACTTAAATGTGGCAAAATCACTCGATTCCAACGACTGGATTGTCTCGTTCGGCTCCAGAATGTATTTTGAGATCGGGGATATGTAATCGGTAGAGAATCGTTTTAACGGTCAATCGTTCGCCATCTTGATTCCATCATTATCTTGATAATGTAAAGGGTGGATACCATAAAGCATCCACCCTTTTTCATTAAACCGTTACTTTCACCGGTCGGGTTCCATATTCCGCCTTACCTAACCACCTTAACAGAATCGGAACGCCAACCTGTGACACACTGTACATTTGATACGTCTACTGAATCCACGGCGGGGTGCAGCAATTGGGATCAGGTGCCGTCCCGCCTCTATAGAGGTAGTTGATCAGGTAAACGACGTCCCCCACATCGACTGAGTTATCATTGTTGACATCACCCACGCAGGGTAACGGCACAGGTGCAGGACCTCCCCTGTAGAGGTAATTTATCATGTAGACTATGTCACCGACGTCGACTACGCCGTCGTTGTTCACGTCGCCGCATTTGACCGGTGGCACGTAGATCGGTGGGAGAATCACATCATCAAGGTAAGAAGCACCCCCATTCTTCGAGGTATACCTAAAAGCGATCTTGACATTATTACTGGAGCTGGAGAGATTAAAGGTTCGAACGACAAAATTAGCATCCGAGGTGGAATCAGGTGTCCATCGGGCTAGCTGCGTAGGCCAAGTAGAACCACCATCCTCTGACATTAGAATCTCCAACGTGTCAGGATAAGACGCCGATCCAGCGTAGAATCTCTTCCAGAACTGCAGAGTGCCGCCGGATTTAACCGAAAGATCCAATCTGGGCGTAATCAACCACTCATTGGTGTATCCTGAAGATGAATAATACCCGCGCGCCGAATAGGTGCCGCTGTGGGCATGCGCTGAACTTTTCGTCCAGGGGGCGGTGTAAGTTCCTTGGGACTGGAGTGTCCAGTCCGCTGGTGGAAAAATGCCCTCGAAGCCTTCCGTCGTGTAACCCGGGGGAACACCAGTAACAGTGATGACCAGAGAGTCGTCGGCAGAATACTCATCGCCCACCAAAGCAGTCTTTACCTTGATAGTGTAGCTGGCAAAACTGTTAGGAACTGTCCAGTCCGGAGCAAATATCATCTGCTGAGTTTGACCCTGAACCAGAGTGCCCGTGGTCTCCGCATCGGTATAGGTGTAGCTAACCCCGTCTGATATGGTCAGATTCACCGGAACATTGCTTTGGGTGTTGGTGGCAGCGTTAATAACGGTAGCTTTTATGGTAATTGAACTGTTTCCAACGAGGGTGCAACCGGCTGCCGGGTTGTCTATGGACAAAGTTTGCATGTTGTTAGCTATGACGACCCTCTCTTGTACTTCCCATGCGTTGCGGTTACCGCCAACCGCCAGCTCGTCGCCAGGGCGGTATCGGTTCGCGTTGCCAATGGCAACGCCGTAGTTATACATACCGCCAGTGCCCATTATCTTTTCATCGTGCCAAGAAGTTCCAGAGCCGTATATCAGTCTGACCTGATTGGAATCGCCACTGCCGCTAATTGCCGCGATTTCTGCTCCGGCATTACCGGCATAGAAATCTCCAGCCGCTATCTCAGCGAAGGTACCCCAATCCGAGGGACTATAGAGATCTCTGGTACTCCAGCTGGTGCCAGAACCGTATAGTTCAATCACCGCACCATGCGTAGATGATGAGTAATGGCTACTGCTAAGAGCGATCTCATCGCCGGGGTTAGAAGCATCGAAGTCGCCTACCGTTACGTCATAGACAGATGGCGAGCTGTTGTAATATATGGTGAGTGTATCCCAAGCCGCACCCGTCCACCTGATCCGAAATGCTTTTGACATCATGGTCACAGCGACAATCTCATTTCCTGCATATGCAGCATCGAAGTTGCCAATTGCGACACCATAAGTGCCTAAGCCTGAGTTCAGGATTCTGGTTGTGTCCCATGAAGCTCCGTTCCAGTTGACCCGGAACACAGCGGCCGCGGCAGCAGCAATAATGTCATCATTGCTTCCATCATTCTTGGCATCACCCACCGTAATGTCATATATCGGATACGGCAATGTAGCGATTGTTGAGGTTATCCACGCGCTTCCGTTCCATTTGGACATTCTAAGCTGGTAAGGCCAATCATAACGTCCAAAAAGAAGCTCATTTTGGCCGTCTCTATCTGGATCACCTATTGCCGCGCCTATATTCCCGGAGGCGTCGGTAAAGATGATATCCGTGACCCAGTTCATTGGCAATGCCGTTGAACGATCCGTGAAGAGCAGTACGTTGTAAGGTGCGCCGTATTGGGTAGTGAAAATCCGGACAGTATCATCAGAAGCACCCTCTAGCTTGCTTCCCACAGCGAGATCATACGTTTGAACCGTTCCGGTGTAGACTCTGGTTGAATCCCAGTCAGCTGCTTGC
>JBDROD010000429.1:0-5662 GCA_043810415.1 Candidatus Zixiibacteriota bacterium
CGCAATCCAGAATCATCATTACCTTGAAGCCCGAAGATGGGGCACTTTTGGAGAAAATTGCTCAAAAGCACCAGATCCCCTACTGGAAGTTAGGAAATGTGGAGGGGCATAATTTGATCATTGAGGGTATGATCGACCTCCCGGTATCAAAATTGGCGGAAGCTTATGAAGGCGCCATAGAACGCATCATGGAGAAAAAAGTCGAAGCGGTTTAAGAGACAAATACTTTCTAAAAAAGAGCAAGAGTATGCCAAGACATAAGATAGAAGGACTGCCGAGTGGAGGGAAATCGACGAAAGAAGGTCGATGGTGGGGAATTTAATTACGACCTAATGGTATATATTTTAGAGAAGGATTTTTAAGATTCGTATATTATATAAACCAACTTTAGGCAGTGAGGAAAAATCAACCTTCTTTTAAATTCATCTTGACAGCCACATTTACAAGAATTAAATTATTGGAATGAGAAACTAAAACAATCGAAGGAGGTGAAAAAGTAGAATGAAAAAGCTAGCACTGTTCTTGGTTCTGATCGCTGTGGGTTCTTTCCTTATCTTCAATCCAGTTTTTTCCCAGACCGAGAAGACAATGGAACCGACGGATACCGTCAAGAAGGTGATGACCAAACAGGAAACTGCCACCACCACGGATACGACCAAACAGGAAACTGCTGCCACCACGGATACGACCAAACAGGAAACTAAGGTCGTTCACAAGTATATCGGCACGGCTAAATGCAAGATGTGCCACAACAGTGAGGCTAAAGGAAAGATCTATGATAAATGGGTTTCCACCGGTCACGCCAATGCTTATAAGACCTTGCTCAACGAGCAATCCATCGCTATCGCCAAGAAAATGAGCATAGACGATGCCAGCAAGAGCGATAAATGCTTGAGATGTCATGTCACCGGATATAAGGAGCCGTCAGCAGACAAGTATTCCATGGAAGAAGGGGTGACTTGCGAAGCCTGCCATGGGCCGGGCAGTGATTACTGGACCATGAAGATCATGCAGGACAAAAAGATGGCAATGGCAAACGGTTTGGTAGAACCGACCGAAAAGCTTTGCGTGGCATGTCACAATACGGACAGCCCCACCTACAAACCCTTCAAGTATGCGGATGCTTATAAGCTGGTGGAACATCATGCCCCCAAAGCTGCCCCAACACCTGAGAAGAAATAAAGTAATGGCATAGATTGAGTGTATAAAAACCCCTCGTATTAAGCGAGGGGTTTTTTATGCCAGGTATGTTGAGAACAAAATACAATGAGCTCTCAACCCGTATTAACCATAGTAGTTTTTGAATATGGAACGCTGAATCGCACGTATATAGAAAATGGTTGACAGTTGAATTTGTTTTCGTAAATTCGAAGGAAAGGGGAAGGAGGGTAATCCTTTCACCTGAGGATATTTATGGATTTAATGAAAAGGAAGATTTTAACCGATAGATTCAAATGGTCTTTCCGGGGATCTTTGGGGATCATATTTTTATTGTTTCAACTAACTTTTCCCCGGGAGAAGAGTGCAGCGCAGACTGTATTGGAGTATCCGGCTGCAACACCTAAGATCGATGCCAAAACCCAAACCTACCTGGGGAGCATTCCATCCGATTCGACCGTGGCGGTCTGGGTTTTCTTCACGGATAAAGGGATAAAATCGATAGATGAGTATAAAACCGCTGTCAGCCTTTCCGTAAATCAGATCTCGGAAAGATCGATGAAAAGAAGGGCTCTCAGAGGTGTCAAAACTTCACTGGATTTCAGCGATTTACCGGTCAAAGGGGAATATATCGAGAAGCTGGAAAATTACAGGTTCAAAATCAGGAACATTTCCCGATGGCTGAATGCCGTTTCCGTTATGGGTAATAGAGAGCAGATCGAAAAGGTGAAGGATTTGCCATTTGTCAGAGCCATTCAGAAAGTAGCAAGATTCACCCGGAGCAGACCTTCATTCGAGGAGAAACAATACCAAGGTTTAGGGAAACTTCAGGAGGGTCAGGTTTTCGGCTATGGAGAATCGTACGCCCAGTTAGCCCAGATTCATGTCCCGGAATTACACAATGTCGGTTACAGCGGAAAAGGGGTATTGATAACCATACTGGATACGGGCTATTGGCTTTCCCACCCGGCTTTTGATCCCATATTGAACTCAGGGCGACTGGTAGCTACGCGGGATTTTATCCACGGGGATTCCAACGTGGAGGATGAGAACGATAAACAGAGGGATCACGGTACCTCCGTATGGTCAGCGGTAGGGGGATTCGTCAACGATACTTTAATCGGGAGTGCGTACGGAGCTGAGTTTGCCTTAGCCAAAACCGAGCAAGTAGACTCCGAGGTGGTATCGGAAGAGGACAATTGGGTATCCGGGGCGGAATGGGCGGATTCCATCGGAGCAGACGTGCTCTCCAGCTCTTTGGGGTATAACGATTGGTATACTTACCAGGATATGGATGGAAAGACAGCTTTGTGTACCATAGCGGCGGATATAGCCGTCTCCAAGGGGATAGTGGTGGTGAACGCAGCCGGGAATGAAAGAGATAATCCGAATTGGATTTATATCATTGCACCAGCGGATGGATTTGGCGTCATAGCAGTAGGTGCAGTGGATCTATCGGGAAATATAGCCAGTTTCAGCTCCATGGGACCGACTTACGACGGCAGGATAAAGCCGGACGTGGATGCCTGCGGGGTGGGAACCTATTGTGCCAGCTCCTACGGCGGATACACACACTCCGGCGGCACATCTTTAGCTACTCCTTTGGTAGCGGGAATTTGTGCCCTGCTTTTAGAGGTCAATCCCAGCTGGAATCCAACAATTGTGCGGGAAGCTTTATGGAGCACCGCCAGCCGGGCGGAAAACCCGGACAATTCCATGGGATACGGGATCGCCAATGCGTCCAAGGCGAGCGGACTGGACTTGGTGATTTCGCCACAGAGATTAACTTTTGAAGCGATGTTAGGCGACACTCAAACCATGCAGAAGACTTTGAGCATATCCAATTTTCAGGGGGGAGGCTTAGAATGGGAAGCCAGCACTCCAGCCGGTTGGATAACCCTCTTTCCGAATTCCGGCGACACCTCGGACATGATGTGGGTAACCGTTCACCCTGCGGGTCTTAAAGCCGGCACCAACACCGATTCTATTTTATTTACATACATTGGAGCAATAGATTCTTCCCAGAAAGTACCGGTGAATTTGGTTCTCCATCCCAGCGCCCAGGTTCGGGCGTTCCCCAATCCCTTCAGAGACAGCATAACCGTAATAGTGGAGAATTCAGATGCCACTTCGCAGGTGAGAATCCACGTTTTCACCGTAGCTGGAGAGCTGGTGTATAAATTCCCGGACAAATCGGATTTCATATCAGGTGATAATGGAAAAGCAATCTATGAAAATACCTGGGATGGGCGAAACGAAAATGGGGAGGAGGTAGGAAGCGGGATATACCTTCTGAAGATCGATATGAATAACAAATCACGGATAGTTAAAGTGGCGAAGGTGAAATGATAATTTATTAGAGCGAGAAGATGTGATAGAGTAAAGAGTTTTGAGTATAGAGTTAAGAGTTAAGAGGAGAAAACAAAAACAGAAACAAAAGCAATTGCATTTAATAGTCGAGAATGATATTATCAAATGCGGTTAACTTAAGATGACAAGAGATCGAGGAATCCTTTTGAGATTTCAAACTACGGTTAGGTAGGATTAATAGTACCAAGTAATTTTATAGACGGAGAGATGTCCGAGCCCCGCCTTTGGCGGGACAAGTTGGTCTAAGGAGCACGCCTGGCCGCCGCCTGTGGCGGGGTCCCGCCAAGGGCGGGAAGAGCGTATAGGGTGGTAAGAAGTAGTTTTGAAGACGGAGAGATGTCCGAGTTGGTCTAAGGAGCACGCCTGGAGAGCGTGTAGGGCCCAAAAGGTCCTCCTGGGTTCGAACCCCAGTCTCTCCGCTTTAATTATTTACGTTACATCGAGTGGCGGCTGGATGCGGAGAGAAACTAACTCTAACACCCCCCGCACCACTGCCTGTATCCTAACTTCTTAATTTCCACAACAAGCTTGGGATAGCGCTTTGTTGTGTTTGCAATGAAATTCCTTGACAATCCAAAGTCTCACCAATAACATACCACACGGAAAGCTAAAACCGGATTGGCTTCTTAGATCAACTTTGGTTGCCAACTTTCGTACAATGATGGGATAATTGTGAAATAGTTCGCTAAAAGAGGATAACTTATGTGGCGAGAAAGTATCGGGGCGAAACTGATTTCAGTGGTGGGGTTCATCTTGATATTGTCCATAGGGATATTTGCCTATGTCAACATCGCCTCTTTGAAAAAACAACTGACCGCGGAGGTGATGCAGGGTGCAGTAAGAATAAGCGAGACCATAAGAAGGAGCACCAGAAATGACATGCTGAGAAACTTAAGAGAAGATCTACATCAGATGATTGAGACCATCGGCAAACAGGAGGGCTTGGAGAAGATCCGGGTTTTTAATAAAGAAGGCAAGATAATGTTCTCCTCCGACAAAGAGGAGATCGGAGAAATAGTGGACAAGAAAGCTGAAGCCTGCTACGTGTGTCATTCAGCCGAAAAGCCTTTGGAGAGATTGGATACACCGGGCCGCTCCAGGATTTTTAAAGTCAAGCAAGGTCATAGAGTATTAGGGGTCATCTCGGCCATATATAATGAACCCGATTGTTATACCCCGAACTGCCATGCCCATCCTTCAGAACAGAAGGTCTTGGGAGTTTTCGACATTGGGATGTCCTTGGCGGATGTGGATAAAGAGATAAAAAGCGCCCAAAATAAGATGATCATCTTCGCCATAATTGCCTTTTTGGTGATCTCGATGGCTATCAGTATCTCCATCAAACGATATGTTACTCGCCCCGTCAGGGAATTAGTCAAAGCCACCAAGAAGATCGCCGAAGGTGATCTCAACTATTCCATTCCCCTTAAAACTGAAGGTGAGATTGGACAGTTGGCTTCATCATTTAATCAGATGACCTCAGATTTGAAAAAGCTGGATGAAACACTACTCGAGTGGGGGAAAACTTTGGAGCAGAAAGTGGAACAGAGGACTAAAGAGTTGAGAAACACCCAGAATCAATTGCTTCAGTCAGAGAAGATGGCCTCCTTAGGTAAATTGGCAGCTGGTGTGGCTCACGAGATCAATAGCCCATTAACCGGAATTCTGACTTACTCCTCCCTTTTGCATAAAGCCAAGCAAGATGGGGATCCGGACAAGGAGGATTTAGAAGTTATCGTCAATGAGACTAATCGGTGCAAAATGATAGTTAAAGGTCTTTTGGACTTTGCCCGCCAGACCGAACCTCAGAAGGTTTTGTCCGATATAAATGAGGTGACACAAAAATCGATAAATTTGATTTCCCATCAAGCCAGTATACAAAATGTCAAAATTGAGAGAAAAATCCAACCGGATTTGCCCCAGATAATGATAGATGTGGGGCAGATTCATCAGGTATTTATTAATATCCTGCTTAACGCCATTGAAGCTATGCCGCAGGGTGGAATTTTAACTGTGTCCTCAGAGATCGAAGACCAGATGGTCATCGTTGGTTTCACAGATACCGGAATTGGAATTCCAGAGGAGGATCTACCAAAAATCTTTGATCCTTTCTTTACCACCAAAAAACAAGGAA
>JBDROD010000430.1:0-4777 GCA_043810415.1 Candidatus Zixiibacteriota bacterium
TATGGCGACGATGACCTATTCTATTGTTTGGAAGTTAATACGCTTCCCGGTATGACTGCTACTAGTTTAGTGCCAAAAGCAGCAAAGGCAATTGGGATAGATTTCCCAGAGCTTGTGGATACTATAGTAAAGTTAGCTTTAAGAAGTAAAAAATAGTTGGAACCGGACTAAAAATATCTAATCCTTTGCAACTTGCTTTGTGTTGCTTTGATCCCTCCCTCCGTTGAGTTAGAAACCTCCTCTTAGCGCTTTAAGCTTACAGACCCTACACTTCGTTTGAACCATTGAGCAAAATAGCCGATAGCGGCATTTATTTCTATGGGGAAATTTTCATTCCCGAGTTGTGGTAATCTGAAACACTCGAAAATTTGATCCTTGTTCATCTCTTTTTATTGAGGTAACCTTTGAAATAGGAACAAGATTGTAAGTTGTTGTCATACGATAGAACCGAAAAGAAAATGATATAATCCAATATAATGAAATCCCATAAAGTATGGCGATCATCCTATTACTCTATATCGGATTTGATTAGATTTTTCCATATCTCGCTATGCCATGCCCTTTCATTCTTTTAATTATAGGAGGGCTAAAAGGTTACCGTTGCCGAATTTTCGGAAAATCAATGATCGATTTGGCAGGATTATTGCCGATAAACTTATTCGAGGAAAATTCAACAGGAAAGGAGAAAAAATGAAAATTTCTTTCAAAAACTGTTTCGCTAACTCGAAGGGAATGACTCTACTGGAAGTAATGATTTCGATGATAATCTTGGCAATTGGTGTTTTGGGTTTAGCTCCGATGATGGTCATCTCCATCTTCGGGAATTCATTTTCGAATCAAGTGACAATGGCAGACGCCATTGCCCTGGATCGATTGGAGGAGATAAGAAATTGGTCTTATGTAAGTCCAGTTCCTTATTCTCAAACCGTAAACAATGTCGATCGCATTTTCACCAGAGAGACGATTATAAACGATAATGCTAGCGATGGCACGGTTCCGGTAGGGGTGTATAAAATAAGAGTGACCACAACTTGGACTGACCACAAAGAAGTAAATAGATCGGTAAGCTATTACACCTATAAGGCCAAAAACTGGTGAGTGGAGGAACCCATGCTCAAAAGACTTAAGAACCAAAGAGGGATGACTTTAGTCGAGATTCTTATTGCTGGCATACTCACCTTAATCGTAGGTGGTGTAGCTTTGGAATTCTACGCTTCCCAGCATAATCAGTGGTTGGCTCAGACAGATGTGTCAGATATGCAACAAAACATACGAACGCTCTTAGATGAACTAACCACAAACATAAGGTCTGCTGGATACGGGATCATGACCGGCCATCCCAGGATTCAGTTGACCTCGAACACTTTGACTTTATTTTATAAAGATACAACTAAGATTGACACCATAATGTATTATGTCTCCAATGCTGATTTTCTTCACCCTAACTTGGTAAAAAAGATAAATCAGGGTAGCCCTCAGATCTTTGCGGAGAATATCGAGTCGATACAATTCACCCGATCTGGTAACATCATCACCGTAACCTTGGTGGCAAGGGAAGGGCGAAGGGACCCAGAATATGCTCTTGATGGCTATCGCAGAAGAACTTTGACCGCTGACATCGAGCTGAGGAATGGAGTTTGAATATTTAAGGAGGCTTGAAATGATAAAAAGGCTGAAAAACCAAAACGGTTCTGCTTTATTGATAACGCTGATTATCATGCTGATGTTAACATTGATTTTCGCTGCTGCGGTTATGACTTCTGTTACAGATGTAGACATAGCAAAGAACCAGAAGGAGAAAACCTTTGCCTTTTATACCGCTGAGGCGGGACTTCAGTTAGCTATAGGGGTTTTAAGGCAGAACTTCAATGAATTGAACAACGCCGTTTTAGAGAGTCTGGTTAATATCAATCCTGTAATTGGCAACGGAAATTTCGGTGTGAACGTTACCGGAACCTCACCTTATAAGACTCTAACCTCTAGCGGTTTAAACCGGGATGGTAAAACCACGGTTCAGGTAACGGTAAAAAGGAAAAAGTCTTCCTTATGCATTTGGGATAATATTATCTTTGCCGGAACTGGACAAGCAGGGGGGGCCATCAACGGAAATGTGAACATGCATGGCTCGGTACACATCCTGGGTGAAAATTTGGTCGATGGAGATGTGGCGATGGAGATGTCTGGAAGCGGCAATATACACAATAATTACTCGGGCATTACTTCTGCTCTCTCCTCCCGCCTACCGGCTCTGGATACCACCACCTTCAATGGGGAAGTGGTCAATACTCTGGATGCGGAGTTAAGAGTAAAGAAGGGACTGGTCAACATATCCGGTTCCTCCTACGCAGGATTTCCTGACGTTCCAGGTGGTTCCCCTCTCATAAAGGAAACCTTGGATGGCACCTATGTAACCGATGGCTATGGAGGGAACAAAGGTGATATCGCAGTCCATTCGGACAATGGAACTGGCCAGGGTTACGATCTGGGAGATGCGGTGAACCTACCGGATTTGAATGACTCCTATACTGATCCGAATACAGGAACCACTTATCCAACCTATATGAATTACCTCCAGAGTAACGCCTTAGTGATAAGCGGTGATCTTACCTTAAAACCGGGACAGACCTATTCAACGACTTCCAACGGGTTTGGTAGCATCTCCATGGACGCTGCAGGAAATCTGCAAATCAACGGGATCGTCTATATCACCGGCGACATCAGTATTGATGCGGGACATGGTGGTATGAATCATACCCCCGTCATTTTCGACGGGAATGGAAGCTTGGTTTCTCAAGGGGATATCTCGATAAGTACTCACGTTCTATCCAACGGCACTTTTCCTACTGACGACGTGTTGGGATTCATAGCCGGAGACGATATCAATATCGGTACTGGCTCGGGTGATGCTCACTTGAACATCATGGGCGCGTTTTTCGCTGAGGACCAGATTACCAATAAGAAACAGAACCAGCTCGCAGGAGCCATGGTTTCTAATTATTTCCAGATTGACAACGTGCCAGATTTGTTCCATGTTCCCTCGTTAGTTGATCACTTGCCGCCAGGAATGCCAGGCAGTGAGACGGTTGATATCTATACCTACAAAATAGTTAGCGGAACTTGGCGGGAGCTATAAGGAAAAGGAGTAAAAATGAATACTTGGCAAAATGACAAAGGCTTTACCATGCTGGAGATGATGATAATCGTAGTGGTGATCGGAATAATTGCGACACTATCCCTTCCGGGTTTTGGCAAAGTCATGGACCGATTAAAGCTGAAGACCGCAGGACGTGATGTCGTTTCCGCGATGCGGTTTGCCAGATCTGCTGCTGTTTCACAGAAGGATCAGTTTGGGGTGTACTTCGATCAAAGCGCAAGGACTTTCCTCATTTTTAAGGACATCGCGAATCAGTCCTCGTTTACGTATGATGTAGGCGCTGATTCAGTCATCCAAATCAAAAACCTGCCAAGGAACGTTAATTTTGGTTATACCAGTATACCAGGTCCTGCCATCATCTTTAAACCCAATGGATCTGCCTATACCAGCGGTCAGGTTTACATGTCCAGTTACGGACAATATGAGGGATACCTAACCGTTGATGTTTTGGGAAGCACCGGGAGAGTTAAGCTGATTTTAGGGGGGGCCTAAACAGGAAATTGAATACTCATATTTTTCCTGAACGTAAAAGTCATCAAAAGGATTGTAACATTGATAGAAAGAAGTATGTCTGGAAATGATATTTTGTCTGGCGCGTTTGCGCTTCAATCCTAATTTAAACATCCCCCTTCGACTTCTCTATTGAGACTAATACGACTTTATGTAAGCTGTCTGCAATCATTATCTTTTCTGAAAAAGCGTAAACATAATTGTTCCATAACCGTATTTTAAATAATTCTTGCTTAATCAAGATAAAGTTTTATTATATTAACTTGCACATGCCGGAAGGGAAGGAAATGAATGCTACATTAAAGGCGGTTTTATTCGACATGGGCAGCACCCTGCTGGAATTTGAAAACTACACCTGGGAGGTTTTGGGTCGAAACTGCGCAGAAAACAGCTACCGGTTCCTTCAAGGAAATGGTTTAAAGCTGCTTCAATTTGAGGAATTCAGCCAGCTGTTCCGGGACGAATTCATAAAGGTAAGAGCAAAGGTAGAAGAGAATCTCAAGGAATTCAAATTCGAGCAGGTGGCGGGGAATGTATTCCACCAGATGGATTTGAGTGCTTCGGACGGGTTTTATCACCGCTTCGTGGAGGTGTACTATAAACCGGTAACCGATCAGATCACATTGATTGACGGAGCAGAGGAGGTTTTAGGGTATTTTAAAAAACAGGGTTTAAAAATCGGAATCGTCTCCAATACCATCTTCCCGGAAAGATTCCATTTAAGTGAACTGAAAAGATTCGGGCTTTATCCTTATCTGGATTTTTACATTTTCTCCTCCACGATTGGCGTGAGAAAACCTCATCCCCGGATTTTTCAGCAAGCGTTGGATGATCTGACGGTCAAGGCTACTCAGGCGGTATTTGTGGGGGATAGACTGGTGGAGGACGTGGGAGGGGCGCAGCAGGTGGGGATGAAAGGGATATTGAAATATCATGAGGGGAGAGATTATACCGCTCCCATTATACCCGATGCTCAAATAGAGGAATTGAACGAATTACAGAAAGCCATTAACGATATTTTATAAAAATTAAAATTCTTAAAAAGCAAAATGCAAGCAGACGTTTGCCCGTCTGGGCAAAATTGCAATTCAAAATTCAAAATTAAAAATTTGA
>JBDROD010000431.1:0-2837 GCA_043810415.1 Candidatus Zixiibacteriota bacterium
CTTTTTGACTAAATCTATATTCGTAAAACTCATATTTTTAATCCCGAAGTCTGGTTGTTAGGTGTTAGGTTTTAGGTGACAGGTGATAGGTTTAAGGTTGAATATTGAACCCTTAAACCTTTGAACCTTTAAACCCTCGAATCCTTGAATCCTCGACCCCTTGAATCCTCATGTTTTTGAACTTTGAACATTAAACCTTAAACCTTGAACGCCTTTAAGAATTTTATCTCCGGCACCGCCGTTATCTGCGTCCCAACTGGTGCGTTGACGAAGGGGGTAACGACCAATATCCTTATCCAGAATTTAGTTGCACCATTTACCGGACAAATCTGCCAATCGGATGGGACGGAGTTCAAATCCTGCCACAAGATCACCGTCTTCTCCGGCAAGTCCAGATGATAGCTACCGGAGTGAGGAACGAAATCAGACCAGGCTTCTCCATTCCACACCTGCCATTTTACCGTTCCGCCTACTCCCGCAGCAGACAATATGATGCGCGCCAGATTGAATTTGGCGTCCATCCCCAGATAGAGAGCGTCATCCGCATCCTTCATCAATCCACCCGAAGTGGGATGAAACACGTCGGCTGGGTTGGAATCGGAAGCAGGAATGGTCCGGTCACAGTATTTGTTCCCTGCGGAATCGTCATAACAGATAACCTGGTCAAAAGGTTTCTGCCCGGGCTCGAACGAAACAGGTGTGGCGAAAGATGATCCCTCTTTGTAGGAGCAAAATAGCTGGTTCTGGCCATCCCCGATGCTTTTGGCAAAGAAAACGTATGGTAGGTTATCCAGGAATCTAATGGCCAAGGATGAAGGCTGGCTGGAATCCACGGTATACAATCCGCTCCAGTTGTTCCCATCAAACTCCCGGTAAATAAGTGAGGATGTTCCGGGAAAAACTATACCTACCTTGTTGTCTGCAGATAGATCTGCGCAGAAATTATCGTCGATGGGGGATCCGGAATAGATGGTTTCTTGGGAATCCCACTCCGAAGACTGTAACTCCCGCGAGCGAAAAGCCAGAAGGGTGGAGTCGTTGGAATAGAAGCAGCGGACGAAGGATGAATGAAGGAGCAGCTGGCTAAAACAGGAAGCGCTTCCGTTAGTCAAAGTCGTGCCGGGATCGGAAGGACCGGTTCCCCACGTGGCACCATCGTTCTGGGATGTTTTTACCTGAATGAAATAACACTCCGCTGCCGGATCGTAATAGGTCCAGGATACCCACAAACGATTCATGGTATCTTTGATGATCTGGGGGAAATAACTTGACCCCACGTTGCAAACGGTATTGACCGTTCCCAAACTCCAGCTTCCCTGCGAGAAGCTCAATTTCCGTTCCAGCAAATACAATGTGGTTTGCTGGGTATATACCAAATAGACATTGCCGGCGGAATCCATGAAAGCCGAGGCAGGATAATCGGCGCTATCCGTGACCACGCTGGTCGGATCTGACCAGGAAAGATAAGGCGGATCCGACCAGACACACACCAGCTGGTTTGCGGTTTTGGGATATATGATGATCACCCGGTCCTGATATTGCCCCACCGGGACTTTGAATATCTTTGTCTGGGGATGAATACCGGTAGCGTAATATGAATTAACCGTATCGATTAGTTTCTGCATGTTAAATTCCCTTCACTTCTCCTTCGTTCGTCCACAGTCCACAGTCGACCGTCAACTATAGAAAGCTTTTGACTGTGGGCTTTTTGCTTTTACTGTGAACCGTAGACTGTCAACCGTGGACGTTTTTGCCGTGGATCGTGGACTGTCAACCGTGGACAGTTTTGGTTTTTAGCGGCGGACTGCGGACAGCCAACGGCGGACATTTCTAATTACCACGCCGTATCCAAAACCAAGCCCGCCTCTTTGATCACCTTGGCATAAGCCACCGATTCGGATATGACCGCTTCCTCCAGCTTCTGTTCGATCACCTTGTCGTATTCCACCATCAAGGGCTGGCTCACCACCTCCTCCATGGCAAAGCGGTTGTCCAGACCGATAACCAGATCGGAGGGAACGTCGTCGCACCGGACCAAGCTAGATCCCAAGGGGGAGACCAAATCACCCGTCTTCTGGAACATGAAACCCGCCATGGGGTCTTTGAACTCGTCTAAAGTGAGGACGGTTTTGATCTTGTCCTTGTGGCACAGGATGGTGTTCATCTCGAAGGGGAAGAACTCGCTCCACAGGGTGACCAGATCCGCATAGGTCAGGCTTCCGGAGGAAGCCGTGTTTATCACCGTGGCGGCGTTGTCGTTCCCGTCCCCGTTTATGATGGTGTTCACCAAAAGTCCCATCTTGTCCGCCTGCAGCCTGAATCCGATGTACCACAGCAGTACCTTGAACTGAGCGGTGGTGCGATGCCTTAAGGCTTTGTAGGAGGTCTTCAGGGTCATCCCATAGTCCGGCACGGTTACGGAGTGCAGCTGTTCTGCCACGATCAAAGTGGGAATCTCCGCCGAATCACCGATGGGTCGCAAAGAGAGCTTGGTCTGAGCCGGAGTGACGTTGACGTAGAAGGGGGTATAGCGCGAGTTGGAGATCAGGCTGGTGCTGGCGATCAGCTTATCCAGCTCCGGTCGCATCTGTTGCCCTCTCTTTATCTCCCGCATCATGAATTCGGGAAGAAGCGCCGGCGCCCCTTGGTAGAAAAGCTCCACCGTCACCGGATTTTTCCCTCCCACTCTCATGTCATGCACCGCCAGCTGCCTTTCAAACGCATCCAGAGGCGAGTTGATGCCGCTGGGATCGTAATCCTCCGTCTCCAAAAGCTCAGATAGGGTTACCCCCCGGGATTGCGCTTCTAAATATGTCTCCCGGCTGACTTTGATCTCC
>JBDROD010000432.1:0-2742 GCA_043810415.1 Candidatus Zixiibacteriota bacterium
CGCATATTCTTTTGCGATCTCTTCCACCACCGGTCCCACCATTCTGCAAGGTCCACACCACTCCGCCCAGAAATCGACCAGGCAGGGCTTATCCGATTTCACCACTTCGCTTTCGAAATTGCCGTCCGTAAGCGCCATAAGCTCGCTCATCATAACCTCCACTGGCTGCAAATTAAAGGGTTGAATCCTTATTTCTTTTTACCTCTTCTTCTAATTCTCTTAGCCTTTTGATATAACGGTCCAGATGTGAAAGGTGGGCTTCAATTCTTTTCATCTTATGAATCTCGCGTGCCGGATAACCAAAAATGGTGGTATCATCCGGAACGCTTTTGGTAACGCCGGACTGTGCACCGATCACCACCCGCTTGCCGATCTTGATATGTCCTGTTAACCCCGCCTGTCCGGCTATTATCGTATCGTCTCCTATTTTGGTGCTGCCGCCTATTCCCACTTGCGCTACGATAATACAATTCTCCCCGATATCCACATTGTGTCCGATTTGAACCAGATTATCGATCTTAGTCCCTTTTCCGATCCGGGTGACTCCCAGGGTTGCCCGATCGATGGTCACGTTTGCCCCGATCTCCACGTTATCTTCTATCTTCACTCTTCCCGTTTGGGGAATCTTATGGTGGATCTCTTTTTCCTTAACGTAACCGAATCCGTCCGCTCCGATCACCGTGCCGGAGTGGACGATCACGTTATTCCCTATCTCTACGTTTTCTCTGATAGTGACGTTAGGATAGATAAAAGAATTCTCTCCTATTAAGGAATCAGCTCCTACAAAGCTTCCGGCCAATATCACCGTATCCGGTTTTATCCATACCCCTTTTTCCAAAATCACGTTAGCCCCTATATGCACCCCCCTCTCCAGCTTCACCCCTTCTGCCAAAACTGCGGTGGGATGGACCATCTCCGGGTATGTTTTTTTAACTGCATAAAAAAGCTCTAGCGTTTTGGCCAAGGCATAATAAGGGTGGGGGTGCACGATCACCGGGATATTTATGCCCTCTCTATTGGTTTCTGCTCCGACGATCACCGCCGAGGCGGATGTGGTTTTTAAAAAACCCGCATACTTGGGATGGGCAACAAAGGTCAGATCCCCCACTTTAGCATCCTCTATACCGGCTATTCCTTTGATCTGGATTGAAGGATCTCCCCGCAATTCTCCCTTAACCCAATCGGCTATTTCTCCTAAACTCTTTGGCATAATCAAATAGGTCGCATTTCCAAAACTAATATCGGCTGGTGGTCTCGATGCTATTCCAGTTTCTTAAGCTCTTCCAAAACCCGATCGGTCAAATCCAGGCTCTTTTTGGCATAAGCGATGTTACCATTTACCGAATCGAAGATCATAATGAAATTCTCTTCGGTGGCGATCTTCTCCAGAACCTGGGTGATCTTGTCCAGAATCGGTTTGGTTAGCTCCGCGTTTCGTCTTTCCGCTCTTCCGCCGGGGCCGAATATCTCGTTGGTCAGATTTTGATACTCTTGCTTTTTTGCTTCTAGATTGTCTTCCTTTTCCTTCTTTTTGGTCTCGCTTAACATCAAGCTGGTCTTGTCTAGATCATCCTGCAGGCTGTCGGTAACCCGTTCCACTTCCGCTATCTCATCCTGCCAGGTTTTTACGTCCTGGTCGAATTTGGCCTGGACATCGGCAAATTCCTTGTATTCGGCTCGAAGTCGCATGGAATCCACATAGCCGATTTTTCCTTCCTGGGAAGAACTTTCATTTACCTGCAACAAAAGAAACGTCCCCGACCACAATAAAAACACCATGAGAAATAAAGCGATTCTCCCTTTCACTTGTCTCCTCCGGTAGAATAAGTTCTACCAACGATAATGGTTACCAGTTACTATCGCAAAAGCAAATTACCCCGTGACACTGGAGAACCCTTCAGGAAAACTGACTCAGTTAAGATAGGACGTCTTATCTTTACAGATTTCAAAACGTGGTTCCAAACTGGAAATGCGGTCTCCACTCTCCTCCATTGGCTGAATCGAATCCATAACCGAAATCAAACCCGATCAATCCGACCCCCGGAACCAATAATCTCGCCCCCAATCCCGCTGAACGATAAAGTGCCTTATCCGATGTATGTCTGAGAGCAAAGGGCCGGATGCTCTTTCCACTCAACCAGGCATTCCCTGCATCCACAAAGAAGAGCATGTACATCTGTTGCTCCATTAGGGGAAATTGATACTCCAGGTTGTATATCAATTCACCCCGACCGTGATTGGTCGGTCCTATGGAACCATCCGTGTATCCCCGGATGGTACCATCGGGATATGTTCCTCCCGGCGAGAATCGCTCCCCGTATATCTCCGGGTTATCCTTGTCTCTCCCGTCTAAGACCCCCACCTTCATATGAGCTGCCAGTACGAACTTCCAGAAGGTTTTCAAGAAATAGCTGGTTTCAAATATGTGTTTATGATAAACGAAATCTCCGCCCAAATATTTGGATGCCACCTCCGATCTCCAAGACAGGATCGAACCTTTGGTAGCAAATTGCGGAAGATCCCTGGAATCCCGCACTATGGTTAGTGAGGTGGTACCACTGTTACGGGGCCAATCCACGGCTGCCAGATATTGAGCGGTAACGCTGGTGTCATTTCCCTCCGGGACATCGTATCTTATCCTCTCCCACCGATAATTCCAGCTGATCCGGAAATAATTGTCCGGCCAGGAGAGCCTTCGACCCAACATAAATGCGAAGCCTTTGCTTTTTTCGGTATATTCGC
>JBDROD010000433.1:0-2370 GCA_043810415.1 Candidatus Zixiibacteriota bacterium
AATCAGGGTCTTCGCCAGCGATCCGCCTCGCCTCTTCCCGAGTCAAATTCTTGACCTTCTGATCCGTCTTAAAATGATACTGCACCCAAAAATACGCGCCCTTTTTATTGTACCATTTGAAGGTATGGCTGCTGTACCCATTCATATGCCGATAAGAGGCCGGGGTCCCCCGATCCGAAAAAAGGATGGTGACCTGGTGAATCGATTCCGGTGTTAATGACAGGAAATCCCAAAACATATCGGGATTCGGAAGGTTGGTCGCCGGATGGCGTTTCTGGGTATGAATAAAATCAGGAAACTTCAGTGGATCCCGGATGAAAAAGACCGGGGTATTATTTCCCGCTAAATCGTAATTTCCCTCTTCTGTATAGAATTTTAAAGCAAATCCTCTTGGATCTCGCGCCGTGTCAGAAGAACCCTTTTCTCCGCCGACGGTGGAAAAACGAAGAAAGACATCCGTTTTCTTTCCCACTTCAGAAAGAAACTTGGCCTTGGTGTATTGGGTGACATCTGCCGTGACCTCAAAATAGCCATAAGCGCCTGCTCCCTTGGCATGAACCACTCGTTCCGGGATTCTTTCACGGTCAAAGTGGGCCAGTTTTTCGATAAGATGCATATCTTGAATTAAGACAGGACCTCGTTCTCCGGCTGTCAGACTATTCAGATCCTCAGCGACCGGGATTCCAAAGGCTGTGGTGTATTTGTTCTTCTGCTCGACCATCTTTTTCCTCCTTTCTTTTTGCCCAAACGTCTCATTTGGGGAAGATCCATAAAAATTATTAGAGTTAAAAAACTAAACGCCTTCCTTCCTATTAAACCGCTTTTTCTGACAGGCGTTACAAACGCCCCTTAGCTCTATGTGAACAGAATGGACTGTCCCCATGCCCTCCACATCTCTTGGAGCGGGGACCCGGGTCAATTCCCCGTTATATAAATCCCCAACGAAGCCACATCGGGTGCAGATGAAATGGTGGTGGGGGTCGGTGTTTGCATCAAACCGCATTTTCTCACCAAAAACCCCCAGGCGAGAAATAACCTCTCTCTCTTCGAGCTGCCGCAGGGTCCGGTACACCGTGTCGAGTGAGATGGCAGGGATCCGCCTTCGAACCCGGACGTAGATCGTCTCCGCATCAGGATGCTTTTCCGTGGAGGCAAGCTCACGGTAGATCTCGGTACGCTGGTGCGTTGTCTTGATACCATGTTGTCGGCAGGCTTTGGAAAAAAAATGAAGCCGCCTCTCGATTTCATTCGCTTTCATTAACGACACCCTAACCAAAATAAATAATAACAATTACTATTTGGTAATTATACCCTATTTTACCGACGATGCAAGTCCAAAACAATTTAGCGAACAATTGAGCGGACAATTGAACGTTGTTGACTAAGTTGAATTACTCCTGAAGTCGAATCAGGGTTCATCCATAAAAAAGTTGACCATTCCAAATGTACCTGCGGGCAGGCATGGATTTCGGAATGTGGAATACGGAACTTTGACCATTGTCCAAAGAGGGAAATTAAAGGCCATGGCTGCTATAATTCATCTCTTCTGAAGATAACAGAATTGATGTATGATGAATATAAAAAGTACCATGAGCAGGTTGCTTGTTTAGGTTTGTCTGGAATTCAGGGAGGTAAAGTACATGAAATTAAATCGAATCACAGTCAATCCCAACCCAATGGGAGTCGTGCCTTATATTCGTGGACTACGCATTCCAGTGTCAACGCCAATCTTGTGTTATCTGCTGTTGCGGGCAAAATGTATGCTTATTCTGAGGTTTCTGATGCTTTGAGTACTTGCTTTACAATTTTCGGATGCAATGTCTTTCCGGCATGAAAAGGGATAATAATCCTCTTTTTTTCTTTCAAATAAATTCTATGACTGCTTTACTTCTTTCGAATCTGAATCCAGACTGCAATAACATTGTTTCAGCTTCTTGTGGTGTTAGACGTGGCAGTTTAGGCAACTTGGACCTCTACTGTAGTTGTAAGAATTTCCCGGCTTAATAATTCTTTAATTTCGTCACTGGATAAAGTTTCAACATAAAGCTCGACAGCCCCTTTTGCGTTTGCAATGACCTCTTCTAAGGAATCTCCCTGTGTTTGGCATCCTTCCAGTTCAGGCGAATATGCATAATACCCATATTCATCTTTTTCGATAACGATGCTTACCTTATGAGGCATTTGGCCACCTCCCTCTTTTTACTGTATAATAACAAATAAGACGGTATTAAGTAAATAAGCTTTTGATTACGGTGGGCCCAAAAACTCTCCAATGGCCTCAACCTCAGGAAACTAATTCAATGAAGGCATTTTTTTCACTCAATGAGAACCTGCCTCCACAGCGGTTGCGTGGTAACGATCTCCCCAAAA
>JBDROD010000434.1:0-7409 GCA_043810415.1 Candidatus Zixiibacteriota bacterium
AGAAGGAGCAGATGCACCAGCATCCTTTGGGGTAAAGTGGGAGGTACCCCGGTTATCAGATAATAAATTGTGTCGGAGATGGAGTAAACCAAAATGGCAAACACCACCACGATCAGGATGAAGCTGGTGCCGCAGCGGGGATGCTTGGTGGAAAAACCTTTGACGTTCTCCACCGTCAGCTCCTGACCTGCCTCGTAGGTGAAGATGGATTTGTGTTCCGCCCCGTGATACTGAAAGATCTTCTTGAACTCGTTGAATCGGGATATGATCCACACGTAGGCGATAAACAGGGTCACCCGAACGCAGCCGGCTATCAGGTTGAAGGCCAAAGCCTCCTTTCGAGCACCCAAAAGCTGGGATAGCCATAAAGGGAGGAAGAAAAACAGTCCGAATCCCAGTGCCAGCGCCAGAATCATGGTGATGGCTAAATATACGCTTTTGAAAAAACCTGATTTCTTCTTTTCGGCTTCAGGTTTTGACTCGCCCTCTTCTTCCATCGCCATCTCAGCTGAATAGTTTAAGGTCTTTATGCTGATCACCAGCATCTCCACGAAGGAGACCAAGCCCCGGATTAAAGGCACTCCCAATGTTTTGTGCTTTTGGGTTAAAGACACGAATCTTTCGCTTTTGACCACGATTTGACCGTCGGGCTTTCTTACCGCGGTGGATACGGTGTGAGGGGAACGCATCATCACCCCTTCGATCACCGCCTGCCCTCCCACGTTCATATCAACAGAAACTGGTTCTTTCATATTGTTAGTTGCTCGCTTATCGAATTAATACAACCCATGAATTGGGCGACTACAAAACCGTAGTTGCTCGATTCATCGAGCTAATATTGCCCAATAAATTGGGCGACTACAAAATACCGTAGTTACTCGACTCATCGAGCTAATGCCAACCCATGAATTGGGCAAGTACAAAACCGTAGTTGCTCGATTCATCGAGCAGAAATTTTTATGGTCCAAGGAGAGTTCATCGTTAGCTGAACTACCATTAACCCAAACCTGCTTAAATTCACCTGGTAACCCAAAGGAATGACCGGTGCATAAAATAAAAAGCGACCGTTGTCCACAAAAATGCATTAATCCCACTGTTGACAACAGCCGCAATCGGTTTTGCTACTTTTCTCCGCTATCCGGAGATACTTCCGGCTTTTCTTCTTTACCTTCCTCTGCCTTTTGTTTCGGAAACCCGTATTTCCTTCTAAACCGCTCCACCCTACCGGCGGTATCCACAAGTTTCTGTTTACCGGTGAAAAAGGGATGACAGGCAGAGCAGATTTCCACGCGAATGTCCTTCACCGTCGAACGGGTGCTAATCACGTTACCGCAGGCGCAGGTGATGGTGGTATCGAAATACTTGGGGTGAATCTTTTCTTTCACTTAATATCCTCCTCCTAGATCCCGCCCAAGGCGGGATTTTCAGTTCTGATACGCAAATATAGCCAAAGGAATTAGAAAAGCAAGACAAAAATTCAGAATAAATATGTGTTTCGATGCAAGGATTTGATCTTGATTTTTGACAGAAAGCTTATATAATGCTTATTGTCTTAACGTAAGAATAAACGTAACCAGTAAGGGAGAAACCAGAGTGAACCAAGTAGAAGAGGCCAAGCGGTATAAATTCTTCGGAACGGAACTAAGGATATTTTTCTGGCTTGTATCAGCGCTCTTTTTTTTAGCGGCGGTATTCGGTTTTAAAAATTCCATCTGGTTCTCCATGTTCTTTTTGCTTTTGCTCATCCTTTTGGTCCTGTTCATCCGCTGGGATTCTGCTTACCATCTGGTAATCATCACGCCAGAAAAGCTGGTCTTCGAAAGGGTGATTTGGCAAAGATTAACCACCTCCTTTACCTATATACCCTGGGGGGAGGTGGAAAAGGTAACCACCATCCCGGGTGGCCCTTTCAATCTGTTAAAGGTAACCCAAATTGAAAGCCGGGGACACGCACCTATAAAAGTCTACTCCTTTATGGAAGACTATCTGCACTTCTTGAAAGATTTAACCAGACAGGCGGACCCTTCCCGGGTGGACAAACTGACCGCAGATATCACCACCGGACGGGCGGATGTTTGAAAATCTCTCCGCCCAAGGGTGCAGAAAACCAAAATAAGTTTCCCGAGTTCAAATATGACTCACCAAAGAAAATTTCTTCTGCTGATCTTGTCCCTGTCGTTCCTCGTGGCCGGTAGTAGCGCTTTGGGCGAGGTGAGCATGGATTCTCCGGAGGTGGATTCCATCATCTTCACCGGGTTGAGACTGGTCTATGCCGACTCCACCATGCTGGCAGTGGAGGAGTTCAAAAAGCTCATTACCATTTTCCCGGACGATCCCATTGGCTACTTTTACGTGGCCGCCACCCTTCAGACCACGATGGACGATTACCGCAATTATTCCTACAAGGACGAGTTCAACCGGTACCTGAACCTAGCCATCCAGAAGGCGGAGGACAGAAAAAAGAAAGGGAATCTGGATGCTTATGATTACCTCTATCTGGGAGGTGCCATTGGGTTTCGGGGAATCAATAAAGCATTGACCGGCGACTGGGTGGGGGGGTTCATAGATGGACTGAAAGGGAGGAACTATCTGGTTAAAGCATTGGAGGTCGATTCAACGTTGTATGACGTTTACTATGGTTTGGGATCATATCATTTCTGGAGGAGCTTGAAATCCAAGTCCTTCTGGTGGCTCCCCTTTATCGGAGACAACCGGCAGAAGGGAATCGGTATGATTTATCTGGCAATAGAGAAAGGCAAGTATGCCAAACAGGACGCCGAGCTGGCGTTGGTCCGCATCTGGGTGGAAAACAAGGAATACGATAAAGCCTTCACCCAGATCGACAAATTAAGCAAAATCTATCACCACAAACCGTACCTGCTCTGGTTTTTGGGACAGGCACAACTAGAAAACAATATGTATTCCGGGGCGATCCAAACCTACCAAAATTTACTTGAAGCTCTGATTTCCTCGCCTTATTACGGTCCCGCCGGAGAGGTGGAATGCCGCTATGATCTGGCTTTGGCTTATTACTCAAGCAAGGATTTCAAGAACAGTTCTACCCAGATAGACACCATCCTCACTTTTAAAAAAGATGACGAAAAGGACAAAAGCATGAAGGATTTCATCCACAAGGCTGGGGACCTGCAAAAAAAGATCAAGAAGGAGACAAAGACCGGTTGAAGAGAAAACTTATTTTCACCCTCCTTTTATCTTTTACTGTTCTGCTTTTATCCCCCCACCGCTCATTTTCCGAAAAGTACTTGGACTACCAGGATGAAAGGATAAAAAATCTCCTGCAGGAAGGGGTGGATGCCTCGTTTAGGGAGAATTATCCGGCGGCGGAAAGTATCTTCGACCGGATCATCCTTTTGGCGCCGCAGGACCCGGCGGGGTATTTTTTCAAAGCCGCATTGTACCAGGCGGAGATGGTCGACTACGAGAGCAATTTTCGCGAGAAGGAATTCTATGAAAACGTAAACTTAGCCAAGACACTATCTTTAGAGAGGATCAAAGCAAACAGGAAGGATCCCTGGGCTTATCTGCTTTTGGGCAATGCCTACGGGTCTAAAGGGCTTTATGATGCCCGGAAAGGGAACTGGTGGTCCGGTTTGAACAACGGGCTTTCAGCCAAATCCGCGCTCAAGGAAGCGCTGGAGCGTAACCCGGAATTGTACGATGCTTACGTGGGTTTGGGCTCTTATCACTATTGGGCCAGTGTGGTGACCAAAGCCTTCTGGTGGCTTCCGTTCTTCGGAGATCACCGGAAAGAAGGGATGGAGGAGATGACCTTAGCATACGAGAAATCCATTTTCTCCTCCGATGCCGCTGCCAATGGGCTTATTTGGATGTATATCCAGGAGAAGAAGCATGATTTGGCCATCAACTTATCGGAGAAAATGCAGTCGAAATATCCTCAAGGGAAATCGTTTCTCTGGGGTGTAGCCCAAGCCTATTTCGAAAAAAAGGATTGGAAAAATGCTTTAGCGAAATACCGGGAGCTTTTGGAAAAACTCGAGGAAAATTACATGGATCAGAAGCCGGAAAACGCTTCCGGGGGAACCAACCAAACTTCGACCAAACCTGACCAGAATTATAATATCATCGAATGCCAGTATTATATAGCCAACTGCCTTTTCAGCTTAGGCAGGTACCAGGAATGTGCCTCGGTTTCCGAAGAGACTCTAAATTCGAATTTTGGTGAACAGGTAGAGAAAAGGCAGAAGAACAGACTGAAAATCATTCAAAAGCTTTTGGAAAAATCACAAGCATTATCTCGAGGGGAGGAATAAACTTCGCGCCCTGAAGGAAATATCACAATGTATCGGTGCGATTCACCGCGCAGGAAATATAATCGAATAAATCCGACCTCACGAAGCCAGATTTCATTCACTGCAATATTAAAAGCTAATCCCAAAATACTCTCTTAAACTTCAGCTTATCCTCGAAAATACCAACCTGATTAACCTCGAAATAAGCCGTATCCACATTTCCGTCAGACTCTTCCCCTCAAAACCGGATACTTACTGTTAACGAGGGGAATACGACGTACCGAGACTAAAGATCTTACACCGGCGTCCAAAGAGACCCTCCTACATCGTCTGCAATATGCGGTAATAAATAGCGCTGAACGAAGTGTGATATATCTGGGTCCCATTACACACCAGAGACGTAGACCCCTCGAAAATCGCCAAGTGGTGTCTCCTCTGAGGACCATGGGGACAATCATACACCCAGGCGTGCTCGAAGAGAAAATGGAAACTCTCCGTCCGAACACAGTGGGTGGAACTACCCGCCCACCAAGAACTCAATTTGGTATAGAAGGCTGAGATTATGCGACAGTTGGCAATACTCAAAGCTCCTTCGCCGCAGGCGGTGCTTATCTGCTGAGCGGTCAAAGCAGGGGGTGGATCGTACTTCTTATCCAGCACCATCCGCCCCAGGGAGGGATCGAGAGGTGAGGGATCGTCAAAGGTAAAGTAGTTGTTCCCCACCATTACCGTATTCCCGTTGATCTGGATACCGCGCGATTCCCATGGTGCGCCATTTTGAGGCCTATATTGAGCGTTGGGTAAATAAGTGCTGCCATACGACCCAAAATCAGAGGACCAATCACCCATGCCCTGTTTTAATTCCTGCTCCTGGCTTTCATCCGATGTCAACTCCCGGGGTGGAGGAAATCGCATATATGTCCCATCATCTGTCCCGAAGAAGCATAGCGAATGCTCGATTGCCGTGTCTCCCTGCGTTTCGGTAAACACATCGTAGGTTGGAGCCACAGGCGTGAGCCAAACGACATCGGTTCTCCCGGTATCGCAGATGGAACTGCTGAGCATCTGCAATTGGGATTCCAAGCTATCGGGATCGAAAGAATCCGACGGGGAAAAACAGGGGGGCGGCTCTCCGCCCTTAAATAGGTAATTGATCAACCAAACCACGTCGCCAACATCCACTATCAGATCGCAATTAGCGTCTCCAGCCTCCAGAGGATTAGGGTCTGGTCCTCCCTTGAAAAGATAGTTTATGAGATGAACTACATCACCCACGTCAATGACGCCATCGCCGTTTGCGTCTCCATAGTCGAAGGATTTGACCCCCTTCTGGTCGGAGAACAAAATCCCATGCGGAGCCGTCTGGGTTTCACTGAAGAGGAAACCCGATTGAAACAGAATAACCAGTACAGCTGCTAGGCATACGAGAAGACATAAACGGAAACACCTCATCCTTTCTCCACTAAATTTTACATTAAGATGCATTAACACACCTCCTTGGATATCAGGTTACAGAAAAATGAAAAAATCTCTTCTTCTCTGCTGCGAAGGATATAGTCGGAATAAAAATGACAAAGAATTCTCATTGAGTTTCCTCTCTTTGCTTTATAAAATATAGATTTATCTTATCCCCTTCCAATAAAACATAAGGACAAATCGGTTTTTGTCAAGTTAAATCGTAAGCAATCAAACGGAGATCAAGCACATTTCGCAATCTTTTACACGTGGGGAAATAATAGCAACATCGGGGGTTGATTTATCTTGTATAACTCCAGTCTTGTTTTTTTTAGATGGTTTTCAAAGGGGGTTATTTCCAAATTTTATTATATAAATCTTTTCATCAGCTCATCCGTTACCTTGTCTATATCCTCTGCACTTTCCCTAATCTGCTTATAGACCCTTTCCGCCCGAGCCATCCGATGGGGATTTTCCATGTCTTCCAGCGACGAAAAAACTCCGATCCTTCTGCCTACCTGATAGAGTTTTTGCTTCTCTGGTTCCTTTGCCAGAAAAGTTCGCAAAATCTCTATCATTCGTTCCTTATCTTCAGGTAGCGTTCCTTCAAGATCAGTGAATAGATTCAGGATATGATCGCTTTTGACCACGCTGGTAATTCCATCCAGATGTTCGAGGAATAGCAGAATCTCCTGGACTACCTCCAACTCGGTGCACTTCTCAAATCTGCCCGACTGCCATTCTTTAAATAACGGTGCTTGATCGGGAATAGCTAAAGTTCTAAGCCGGATGAAATCCGGATTTATCTGATTAAGAGCATCCGCCGTCTGGAGGGCATGTTCCTTGAGATACTTCCTTCCTCCCAGCCCGGGCATATAATATTCCGACAGCTCAATTCCTGCTCTCTTTACTTTCTGCCCAGCTTGTACATGCATCTCCTTGGTAGCCCCCTTCTTAACCATTTTGAGCACTTCATCCGAGCCCGACTCCAGCCCGATGTGAATTCGGTTCAAGCCCGCTTTCCTTATGGATTTTAGATCCTCGTCTTTCATTCGGACAATGGTCTGAGAGCGGGCATAGGAGGTAATCCGCTCGATCTGAGGAAAACGCTTCTTTAAGTGATTCAAAATTTGCATAAACTCGGATGGTTTTATGACTAAGCTGTTGGCATCCCGGATAAAGACCGACTTCAAACCTCCGGCAAAATACCAGTTGAAGGCTGCAACAAAAGCGGGCGATTTCTCCGGATCTGTATTTTCCGTCAGCTTATTGATTTCACTTCGAGGAACTTGACCATTTTCGTTTGCAAGTCTGCGAATCGTCTCCACCTGTTCGTAGACCGCATCAATATCCCTCATCACATGCTCCACCGGGCGTCTGGAGTATTTAGTCCCCTTGTAAACCGGGCAGAAGGTGCACTGGTTCCAGGGACAATTCTTAGTCACCCGGATCAATAGACTATATGCCTCGCTGGGGGGTCGGATGGGACCCTGTTCGAAGCCAGTGTAAGAATCATTCAGTTGATTTTCCATAGTTCTAAACCTCTCTCCCTCTGTCCCCCTCTCCTTAACTAAGGAGAGGGGGAATAAGTTGTAGGGGCAATTCATGAATTGCCCCTACGTGACCTTTACCTTTTACAAAAGTAAATCCAGCGACAAACAAAGAAGATTGCCCAATAAAATC
>JBDROD010000435.1:0-2634 GCA_043810415.1 Candidatus Zixiibacteriota bacterium
ATGGTTTTATCATAGATTTCATCCACATAATATTTATGGTACAGAATTCCATAAGCGGTTTTATATTTTTCTGCCAATCTCTTGGGAATACCCGGATTCTTGAGGTAGAAACGATAAGCCATGAAAATAGAAACCAGAATCACACCTATGGAGATAATCATCACCAGATATTCAGCTGAAGGGGCATGAGCAGTAACTTCCTCAGCAGCAACATGTCCGCTTTCGAATACGGAGGATAAGAATCCTTCAAAGCGGTTAGAACCTCCCAAAGATTGAGGGATTCCCACATAACCTCCTATCACCGAAAGCACGGCAAGAACGACTAGCGGGATAGTCATAGGTTTAGGGGATTCATGGGCATGAGATTCCACCTGTGGATCCATTCTGGATTTTCCCAAAAAGACCATGAAGAACAGCCGGAACATGTAAAATGCGGTCAAACCGGCGGTGATCACCCCCACCATCCATAAGAGAAAATGTCCATGCGGACTGGAGAAAGCCTTCCACAGGATCTCATCCTTGCTGAAAAATCCGGAAAAGAGAGGAATCCCGGAGATGGCCAAAGTCGCAGCCAAAAAACACCAGAAGGTTATGGGTGTATGCTTTTTCAGCCCCCCCATCTTCTGCATATTCAATTCTCCCGCTAAAGCATGCATCACCGAACCGGCAGCGAGAAAAAGCAGCGCCTTGAAGAAGGCATGGGTCATCAGATGAAATATACCGGCAGAGAAAGCGCCCACTCCGCAAGCTAAGAACATGTATCCCAGCTGGCTGATGGTGGAATATGCCAGCACCTTTTTGATGTCGTTTTGGACCAATCCGATCGAAGCCGCATATATGGCGGTCGCTGCTCCGATCACCGCCACCACTCCCATGGTGAACGGAGCCAAAAGGAAGAGGGCATGGCACCTGGCTACCATGTAAACTCCAGCCGTCACCATGGTGGCAGCATGGATCAAAGCGGAGACCGGAGTGGGTCCCTCCATTGCATCCGGAAGCCATACATAAAGAGGTATCTGGGCGGATTTTCCGGTAGCTCCCATGAATAAAAGCAATGTCATCGCGGTAACCAATCCGCCACCCATAGCCAGCACCTGGGGAGCATTCTCAAATACATTGGTGAAGTTCAAGCTGCCGAAGGTCCAGAAGATCAGCATCACTCCCAGAGCAAACCCGAAATCACCGATCCGGTTCACGATGAATGCCTTCTTTCCCGCATCCGAAGCGGTTTTCTTCTCGTACCAGAAACCGATCAAAAGATAGGAGCAAAGTCCCACCCCTTCCCATCCCAAATAAAGCAAGAGGAAATTATTGGATAAGACCAACATCAACATGAAGAAGGTGAAAAGGTTTAAGTAAGAGAAATACCGGGCGTATCCCTTATCTTTTGCCATGTAACCGGTGGAATATACATGGATGAAAAATCCCACTCCGGTTACTACCAAGATCATGATGGAGGAAAGGGGATCGAGCAAGAATCCGATGTCGATGTGAAACGATCCCGACAGAATCCAGGGGAAGGCGATCTTTTGCACCACCCTCTCCCCGGCTGGAAGAGCCAATAGCTTAAAGAAGATGATCACCGAGGTTAAAAAGGAAAGTCCCACGGAGCTGCATCCGATCCAGCTTACCAGGCTTTTGCCCGGAATCTTCTCGTCGGATCGACCTTTAAGGCTAAGCGCCAAAAGTCCGTTGATCAGAAAACCGAGCAGAGGAAATAATGGAACCAGAAATACGTAATTCATGCTTTTTGTTGCCCACCGCTTATTGTTAATAGTTCACAACAGAAATATTTTTGCTGTGGACCGTGGACTGTTGACAGTGGACCTCTTACCATTTCATCAGATTGAAATCGTCAACGTTAACGCTCTTCTTCCTTCGGAATATACATATGATGATTGCCAAGCCGACCGCTGCTTCGGCTGCGGCAACTGCCATCACCAGGAATACCACCACCTGACCATCCAGATTCCCTAATTGTCGGGACAGAGCCACAAAAGCCAAATTGACCGCATTGAGCATCAGCTCAATGGACATGAACATGACCAAAATATTTCGTCTGACCAAAACGCCCAGGACTCCCATGACGAAGATTACTGCACTCAACATTAGATAGGCTGAAGATGAAACCATGTTTTTTCCCTGAATGTTCTCGAATATTATCGAGTAGCAGAGTCTTTATGGCTCTGCTGCAATTGCTACAATCTCCTTTTTGCCATAACTATTGCCCCCACTATGGCTACCAACAAAAGAACCGAAGCCAGCTCGAACGGTAAAAGATATTTGGTGAAAAGAAGTCGAGCCAATGGCTCTACTCCAGCCGGAACAACTGTGTCTGAACCGGATTCACCATTCGTCGAACCAAACTTTCCCACGGAGAGCACCGTCGTTATCCCAATCAATAAAAGGAAGCTAAATAAAATGGCAAAAAATCTCTGTGCCATTCTTCTTTCCGGACCAAACTCGTCCTTGCTTAGATTCAAAAGCATGATGACAAACAGGAACAGTACCATGATGGCACCGGCGTAGACTATGATTTGAATGGTAGCCAAAAACGGTGCGTTAAGCAAAAGAAAAAGGATGGCTAAACTGACCATGGTCGCTATCAAAGAGAGAACACTATTCACCGGGCTT
>JBDROD010000436.1:0-3332 GCA_043810415.1 Candidatus Zixiibacteriota bacterium
TGGCATAGACAGCGGATAGGCTGGCTTTCCTATCCGGCATTTCCACAGCGGATCTTAAAGCGAAATATGCCCCGTAGATTAAAAGCAGGATGAAGATCGAAGTCTCCCGGGGGTCCCAGTTCCAAAAAGAGCCCCAGCTGGTTTTGGCAAATATGGAGCCGGAGACGGTAGCCAATATGGTAAACAAAAGTCCCAGACGCGAGGCGGTCCGGGCTTTGGCGTCATAATTCAAATCCTTTTTCCGAAGATAATTAAGGCTATAGATCAAGGATAACAAAAAAGCCAAAACCGCCACCCAAGCCATGGGGACGTGAAAAAAGAAAACCCTTGACACATTCCCCAATTGAGCCTGGGGGGGCGGGAGAAGAAAAACGGCAATAATCACCGCTGCCATCCAGATCAAAAGAGAAATTTTCCACAGCATACTTTACCTTTGTTTACGGAGAAATCGTAAGACTGCGTTTTACCCTTCCGTCTTGCAAAAACTGCATCCGCCAACCGGACTACTCCGTTCATTCATTCCATACGAAATCAAACAACAAAATGGACGCAACCAACATCACTACCACATACGATAAAAGCAGCCTCAAATCGGCAAATCCGGCAGAAAAATCCTGCACTTCAAGAGACTTTCTGGTTCCGTCTATTCCCACGATCAACAGGGGGAGAAGAATGGGAAAGGAGAGGACGGCAAATAGTGCTCCTTTTACATGGGATTTGGATATGATGGCTGCGGTGATGGTGGTGGCGCAAGCAAGTCCCAAACTTCCCAGGAGAAGAACCGACAAAAAGAGCCAGATATTCAAAACAGATAAGTTCATCCAGATTATGAAGAGGGGAACGATCACCAGCTCCAGAATCAGGAGTAAAACCAGGTTGAACAGAAGCTTTCCGGCCAGCACGGTGCCTGGGGAAGCTGAAAGCTTCAGCAGGTTCACCGTCCTGCTCTCCTCCTCCTTAACGAAAACCTGCGCCAAACCCGACATGGATGAGAAAAATATCACCAGCCAGAATAGGGAAGAGGCGATCTGAGTATTCGAAGAGATTCCGCCTACCGAGAAGCTTACCACGGTCAAGGTAGTCAGCCCGAACATGAAGATGGCATTCAAAGCATAGCGGGTCCGAAACTCCGATTTCAGATCTTTGAACAATAACCAAGTAGCCTTAGTTGCCCAGCTGGATGATTTCATCAGCATATTTAAGGTCTTCCCTTTGATTGGTGGCCAAAATCAATATCCCTCTTTCCTTCTGCTCGGCAACGATCTTTTCCACTACGGATATACCTTCCTCATCCAGATTAGCGGAGGGCTCGTCCAACAGAAGAATTCCAGGTTCGTGTAACCGGGCAAAGGCATACTTCAGTCTCTGTTTCATGCCGGAGGAAAATGATGAGACCATATCATTCTCTCTATCTTTCAGACCAACCCCGGCTATCATTTCCTTCAGTTTCTCCTTGTCGGTAATCAAACCACGCATCCGTCCTAAGTAATGCAGATTTTCCCAAGCGGTCAATTCGCCGTACAGCTCCAGATCGGGCATCACCAGTCCGATATGATTCCGACTTTCTTCTGGGGTTAAAGTTTTACCGTCCTGTTTTATCGTAACCTCACCCCGGCTGGGTCGAATCAGCCCGCAAAGGATCTTAAGTAAGGTGGTCTTGCCGGAGCCGTTCCTGCCGGTGATAACCAAAGAACTTTTCTCTCGTAAGGAGAGATTTATCCCTTCAAAGACCTTCCTTTTGCCAAACCACTTTCCTAAATTCTGTGCTTCCAGTGAGATCATTCCAGTTTTCAAATTAATGAATCATGCCGATAAGCATCGAAAGTGAAAATATCACAAATAATAGGTAGAGTCAAGAAAAATGAGAATACCTGAGGGAATGATGTTTATTTGAGGAGCGTTTGATCAAAGCCGTTTTGGAAATTCATCCCGGCCTATATCAAACCCAATGAAAAGGGATTTTGGAGGGGTCATCACTGATTCTCCAAAATCCCTAAAGGGACGATTTTTAGCTTAAGCTATTTCTATCTGATTATTTCAAGTATCCTGTTCCATCGAACCCGCTGAGGAAAGTGCAGGATGTTGTATCCGATGTTTTTTGGTATGGACAAAGGGTCCACGCCGGAGATAATCGGCGCATTGGAATCCGGTGCCCAAGACCAGTGGATGATCATGGCTTCGCCCAATACCAGATTTCGGGGGAGCGGTCCCCAATAGCGGGAATCGGCGCTGTTGTCTCGATTATCCCCCATCATAAACAGATTTCCCGGCGGAACCTTGTAAGGTCCGAAGTTGTCCCGGGGGTCCCGATCGGGGGTGCGACTATTGAAATCAGTATATTTGGCGTAGGTTGGGTCGGGGTATCTTTTCCCGTCCACGTACAACACTTTGTTTCTGATCTCTACCACTTGCCCTTCCGTAGCCACGCATCGTTTTATGTAGTTTACCTTCTGGTTCTGGGGATACTTGAAAATTACGATATCGCCGGGCTTCGGCTCCCGTAAAGCCGGCAGATGAACCGGCAGAAGCGGGACCTTGGCTCCATAAATGAATTTATTCGCCAACAGGAAATCACCCACCAAGAGGGTATCCTCCATTGATCCGGAAGGTATCTTGTACGCTTCCACTACGGAACACTTGATGATCAATGCCATGATCAATGCTACGCCGAAGGATTCAACATATTCCCTTATTATGGCTAAAGCTGTTTTTTTTTCCTTCTTCGTCTCTGGTTTTTTCTTTCCGAACATTCCATCCTCCACCTTTTAGTTGTTTTTATTACCTCTTTGGTATACGAAACGGCAAGGGAGTTGTTTTGAAAATCTTCACCAGTCAGTCGAGGCTATCAGTCAGAATCTAATTGATCCAAAGAAAGAGAACCGATGAGATGACCTTTAAACAGTAATAAACCGATGTTGGAACATGCTGATTTGATTGATATTGGACCATCTTAAACCAAGCTGAAGCTTGATACTCCAAAAGCATTTTGGCTTGGCTGGGGAGGAAGAAGCTGAATTTTCCCTTGACAAACCCAGGGGGTGGTTTATTTTCCTGACAAAGGGAGAGGGTGTATATATTATCGGAAATCGCAGAAATAAGCCGAGGTGTCCGATATCGGCAGCAAAGATTTCAGGGGAAGGGATAGATGATAGATAGAGCCTTTCCGGAGACAGGTGGCGGGGATAAACGAACAGTCGCCACTTATGGATGACTATTTAACCCGATATTCTAATTTTAACAGGGTCGTCAGTGCTCAATTGTGCGAATCGGCAGAAGACAAAATCAACCTGTTTTGGAATGATGTTCCAGCATCTATCGGAGACCAGAGTATT
>JBDROD010000437.1:0-9023 GCA_043810415.1 Candidatus Zixiibacteriota bacterium
TCGATAACGGCGAAGCTCCGCGAACACATCCCCGGTGACATATTCCATAATGATATCACCATCAGCAGACTCAGAAGTAGTTGGAACCGGAGATCTTTGATGGTCCTCTTTTGATAATAATGATTTGCCGGAGGTGCCGGAAAAGGGTTTATTTAGGTCAATATTGCGTCGAGCCAATTCCAGAGCATCCTCAGAGGAATCAATGTTGATTATGCTTTTAGCTCCAGCGGAAGCCGCATACACGGTGAATGCACCGGAGTAGGAAAAGCAGTTCAGCACGTCACAGCCTTGCAAGTACGGTGCGGTCTTGCGTCGATTGTCACGCTGATCCAAGTAAAAACCGGTTTTATGCCCGCGTTTGATGTCCACCAGAAAACGCAAACCATTCTCCAGAATCTCAATCGTATCCGGAGGGGTTTCACCGAATAATACTCCGGCTGATTGAGGCACCCCCTCTTTTTCTCGTACTTCCATGTCACTCCGCTCATAAATACCATGTGCCTGGCTTAAGCGTTCAATCTCCTTTATGATCTGTTCTTTGGCGCATTCCATACCCCGGGTGTGGAATTGGACCACCAGCCAATCACCGTAGCGATCGACGATCAAACCGGGCAAACCGTCACCCTCCGCATTGACCAGACGGTAGGCGGTAGTTTTGGGATCGGATGCCAAGCGGGATCGAACCGACCATGCCCGCTCCAAACGGGAGTGCCAGAAATCCTGGTCTATGGGCTCATCCTCACTCCAGGTCAAAATCCGCACCACAATCTGCGAATGCCGATTGATGGTACCCCGGGCTAACCAGATCCCATCCGAGGAGATCACCTCTACCGTTTCACCGTCGATGACTTTGTCTTCTACAGATGCAATGGCGCCGGAAAACACCCAGGGGTGATGTTGTCGTACCGGTTTTTCGCGTCCCGGTTTCAAGATGACCTTTGCCATAAAATTCATACCTCATAATAAGAACTATAGGGAAATGATAGTCGAGCCCGTTTAGACTCTTCCAGGAAGAATCTTCGAGCTGCAACATAAATTCTCCCCAATATATATAAGGAAAATAACATAATTCCAATCAATCAAGTTTACCGCTCCATGTCAATCTCTTTCGTCTTTTTCCGCAGAGAGTATATCATCTATCCAGCTGGCAGTAATCGAAGTTGATTATTAATCGGTTTGGCAAGAATTGGAATTTGCAAAAACTTAAAATTAGGATCGATAAGTATTAAATACAGAGAGAGCAGGTTTGTTCTTATGAAAATGCTTAATGAGGCTCGATCGAATAGAATAATATTAAGCTTGATGTGGTCGGCAAAACAAATAATAATCAATATTCTAAGATGCAGAGTACCTATGTTTCAACCATTACGCAGTATCAGGCATGATTCTTTGCGATACTCCTGCGAGTGTCAACATATACTCAATATTCAATAGGGTTGATACGTAAAAAAGTAAATTGTCTTTCGGGAAAGGTACGGTAATGTCAAAAGAAAGAGTTTTTCTCCAAAGGATTTCACTGTTGTTGCTGGTATTCTTCAGCCTCATGTTCACCGGTTGCAACAGCGGCAAGAACCAGCTTCCCCAGCGTCAATCGGGCACTGCGGGTTCAAAAGTACCGGTAGATGCGATAGTCATCCAGCCGCAGCTGCTCGAAAACAAGATAATTACGACCGGAACCCTCTTGGCCAACGAGGAGGTTCAGCTCAGACCCGAAATTGCCGGAAGGGTCACGGACGTTTTCTTCACTGAAGGGAGCAATGTGAAAAAGGGGGAGGTTCTGATAAAAATAAACGACCGCGAGCTGAAGGCGCAGCTGGATGGAAAAGGAGTGGAGGAGAAGCAGGCTTCTGATTTAGAAACCCGGGCGCGCCGACTTTTCGAGATGAAAGGAATAAGCCAGGAGGAATACGACAAAGCAGCCAACGCTCTCAAGATGATTCAGGCTCAAAGGGAGGTCATCGAAGCCCAGCTTGCCAAGACCGAGATAACCGCCCCTTTTGACGGGATGATCGGATTAAGATATGTCAGCCCGGGAAGTTTTGTCACAACTAATACGCTGGTTGCGACCATGCAGGATATCGACCCTGTCAAGGTTGAGTTTTCCGTGCCCGAAAAATATGCGAAGCAGATAAAGAAAGGCACCGATATCACGGCACGGGTGGGCGATTCCGAAGAGGAATACAAAGGCGTGATCTATGCGGCGGAATCAAGGATAGACTTGGAAACCAGGACCATCAAGGCCCGGGCCAAAATGCCAAATCCCCGCGGAGATCTGATTCCCGGCTCTTTTGCCAAAGTCGACATCACCCTGGAGCAACTGCCCAATGCCATAGTGATTCCCTCGGGATCCATTATCCCGGAGATGACCGGAGAGAAAGTCTTTATCTGCGTGAATGGAAAGGTCCAATCAGTCCCGGTCAAGACCGGCATCCGCACCGAAAACAGCGTTCAAATAGTCCAAGGATTAAATCCACAGGACACACTTATCGTCACAGGTTTGCTTCAGCTCTCTGACGGCAAAGCCGTGGAGATAAAAGGCCTCGAAGGAAGCCCTCAATGAACCTCCCGTCTGTATGCATTAATCGCCCGGTTCTATCGATAGTATTATCCCTGCTGATAGTCCTGTTCGGGGTGATCGGCTACACTTATCTGGGGGTACGCGAGTATCCCAATGTCGATCCTCCGGTGATCACCGTCAGCACCAGTTACACCGGTGCCAATGCTGACGTGATCGAATCTCAGATCACCGAGCCACTGGAGGAGTCGATCAACGGTATATCGGGAATCCGCTCGCTCACCTCCTCCAGCAGCGACGGTAGAAGCCGGATCACCGTCGAGTTCGAGCTGGGGGTCGACATGGAAGCAGCGGCGAACGACGTGCGCGACCGGGTCTCCAGAGCAGCACACGATCTTCCTCCAGACGTCGATCCTCCCACAGTTTCCAAAGCCGATGCGGATGCAAGCCCCATCGTAGCGATAACCGTTCAGAGCGACAAGCGCAGCCTGCTGGAGCTTTCGGCTTGGGCTAACGATATTCTCAAGGAACGCCTGCAGACCATACCCGGAGTCAGCGATGTTGGCATCTGGGGCGAAAAAAGATACGCCATCAAGCTATTGATCGATCCGGCTCGTCTGGCTTCACAGGGTTTGACCCCGCTGGACGTAAAGAATGCCCTGGACCGGGAAAACGTCGAGCTTCCCTCCGGTCGCATCGAAGGTTATAACACCGAGCTGCCCATCCGGACGTTTGGCCGATTGTCCACGCCGGAGGAATTCAACCAGCTGCTCATCAAGGAATCAAACGGATCGGTGGTCCGGTTCAGAGACGTAGGCAGAGCCTTACTGACCGCGGAAAACGAGCGTTCCATCATGCTGGGCAACGGAAGTATTCCGATGGTATCTGTTGTCCTAGTTCCCCAATCCGGATCAAACCAAATTGCCATCGCCGACGCATTCTACGCTCGTCTGGAGCAGATTAAGAAAGACCTGCCGGACGATATCAAAGTCACCGTCGCCATGGATACCACCCAGAACATCCGCAAAGCCATATCCGAGGTGGTCGAAACGCTGCTGATAGCATTCCTCCTCGTACTTTTGGTGATTTTCATTTTCCTGCGCCATTGGCGGACCACCATCATCCCCATGCTGGCGATTCCGATTTCCTTGATCGGCGCCTTCTTCATCATGTACATAGCCGGATTTTCGATCAACATCCTTACTTTACTTGCAATAGTCTTATCCACCGGTATTGTGGTGGACGATGCCATAGTGGTACTGGAAAATATCTACAAAAGAATCGAAAAGGGGACTAACCCTCTCGAAGCCGGTTTTGCTGGATCTAAGGAAATATACTTTGCCATCATCTCCACCACCATTACCTTAGCCTCCGTGTTCCTCCCCATCATGTTCTTATCGGGACTCACCGGACGGCTGTTCCGGGAATTCGGGGTAGTGGTGGCGGGAGCGGTATTGATCTCCGCATTCGTTTCCCTCACCTTGACCCCGATGATGAGCGCGTGGATTTTGCATAAAACCGAGCATGAGAACAAGCTGTTTGCATTAAGCGAGAAATGGTTCAATCGGCTGGTCTCGGGGTATCACCGGATATTGCGTCTATTCATCTCCAAGAGATGGCTGGCACCGGTGATCATGGCGGTCTCGGTGGTGATCATTTTCGGCGTGGGATCGCGGCTCCGCTCGGAGCTGGCGCCCATGGAGGACAAGAGCCGGCTGATGGTCAGTTCCACCGCTCCGGAGGGGACATCCTATGAAGCGATGTACGCTTACATGGGAAAGATTCTGGCCATCGTTGACACCCTGTCGGAGAAGGATGTGATCATTTCGGTGATCGGCGGCGGGATGGGCGGAGGATCGAATTCCGGCTTTGTCAGATTCACCCTGGTGCCCCCCAGTCAACGCAAGCGGAGCCAGCAGGAGATTGCGGATGCGCTTACCCAAGAATTACGGAACTACACTTTCGCCCGGTCCTATGTGACCCAGGAGCAGACCATCGGAGGAGGCCGCGGAAGAGGTTTGCCGGTGCGGTATGTGATCCTGGCGCCAACTTTGGATAAACTGAAAGATGCGTTGCCCCGTTTTATGGACAAGGTCCAGACCGATTCGGTGTTTTCAGTGGCGGATCTCGATATGAAATTCACCAAGCCGGAACTGACCGTCGAGATCGACCGTGACCGGGTGCAGGCTCTGGGGGTTACGGTCAGGGATATCGCCCAAACCTTGCAGCTTTTTTTCAGCGGTCAACAGTACGGGGACTTCGTCATGGACGGAAAGCAGTATCCGGTGATAGCCCAGGCGGACCGGGTGAACCGGGATGAGCCTCTGGATTTAAGCTCCATCTATGTTCGTAACAACCGCGGGGATTTGATCCAGCTGGATAACATGGTGAAGCTCTCCTACCGCAGTAACCCTCCCCAGCTCTATCATTACAACCGATATGTATCTGCAACCATATCGGCAGCCACAGCCAAAGGATACACCCTGGGTGACGGGATCAAAGAGATGGACAAAATAGCCTCTAGCACCCTGGACGAATCGTTTTCTACCAGCTTGGCCGGCACCGCCAAGGAGTATGCGGAAAGCTCGCATACTCTGGTTTTTGCTTTCCTGCTGGCATTGATTTTAGTATACCTGATTCTGTCGGCACAGTTCGAAAGTTTCCGCGATCCCTTGATCATCATGTTTACCGTGCCTTTGGCTCTTGCCGGAGCGGTCCTGTCGCTTTGGATGTTCGGTCAAACATTGAACATCTTCAGCCAGATAGGTATTATCGCTTTAGTGGGGATCGTAACCAAAAACGGAATTCTGATAGTGGAATTCGCCAATCAACGCAAAGCCAGGGGATTATCCATCAGGGAGGCGGTGATCGACGCGGCAGCCCAGCGATTCCGGCCGATCCTGATGACCAGTCTGGCTACTGCCTTCGGCGTTCTGCCCATCGCCTTAGCTTTGGGAACTGCTGCCAAAAGCCGGGTCTCGATTGGAATCGTGATTATCGGCGGGCTTCTGTTTTCTTTAGGTTTAACCCTATTTATAATACCTGCGCTTTATACCTATCTCTCCAGCTCCAAAAGCCGTATCACCGACTCCGTAACGGATTCAGCCGAATCTATGGATGCTTCGTCCAAGTAAAATTGGATCGACTGAACCGTTAGAACGTATATCCGCTTACCAATTCGGTTTCTGCAGACAGATTAAACCCGAATCATACTTTAGGGTCTTAAAGATAACAACAGCTCATTACTTTACAGAAAGTTTTTTAGAAGACGATTTGAAGCGTAAGGATACATTTCCAAGGCAAACGATTAGAACACAATTGATGCAACTGAATATCATTAGTTTCGGAGAGGGACCAAATATAATCTTCTTTCAAATGCCTAATCTGAGTTTAGAATCAGCTTAGATAAGGTTCCAACCACTCTGAATCTTTGAAGTGAGAGCGGCAGGCTCAGCAGTAGCAGTGGTGCTTGCCTCAAGCTATCTGTTCCAAAAACCCAGACAGCTGACAAGAGCGCCCCGTCCCCAAAACGGCGCAGCCGCTGACCGCTGGAGCCATTTAGCCGCTCTCATTCTTTCTTTGCCTGCCTCGATATACATCCCCATGCTTCCGTGCCATCCCTATAGTTAGTCTTATAACGGTTACAAATTCAAGCTTTTGAATTCTCCCTCCGAATATATTACAGCTCAAATCATACATTAAGATCTCAACAATACGTGTAACCATTACTTTTCAGAGAATCCCGGTTGTGTAAAAATTCATTTTCTGATATCACGCATTTGGAAATCACCATTACCACTGCCCGAATATCATTGAGTTTTGAAATGGCACTAGATATAATCCTCTTTCAAATACCTCATCCGGGTTAAAGGAGAAAAAGCAACCTAAGCTATCAAGGATTTGTCCACAAAGGATTCGCTCAGATTCTTGGGATGGTTCTTATGAAGCAATCCGTTTTTGGCAGCGTATTTTATCAATCTATCCGAAAGCGCAGAGATTCTTATCTTCTCATCGTCCTTGGTCAAAGTGATGTCCCTTTCGATCTCTGCCCGAAGCTCAGAAAGATTATTAGGCCAGGGGTATTGCAGGAATATTTCCATTGTCTCCGGAGCAAGCTCTGTCACATGTCGTTTAAGCTCGTAGTTGAGGATGGACAGGAATCTGTCGATGAACCAGGGGATCGTTTCCACTCTCTTTCTTAAGGGTGGGATTTCAATCTTATAACAGAAGAGATTGTTCAGTAATTGGCTGAGCATGATGTAATCGGGTAATTCATTATCCTTTCTTTTCTCGATGGTGCCGATTATCCCCAGACTGAGGAGGGTGTTTCTGGATACCCCCCCCATCTTGCCCAACTTTTCAAGGAAATCGGAAAGTTGGGCAAGTAGGTGCACCTGTAGCAGATCGATTCTTCGCAGAAGAAGAATATCTCGGTTGTTTGATCTTACCAATTTTGGAAAAAAGCTACATGAGGCCAGCTTTTCGACTATCTTGACCTGATCGCGATTGGTGCTTTCACAATCGCAGATGATCAGCTCACCCCGCCAATCCCTTTTCCTGTGGATCAATCCTGCCAGATAATCTTTACCCACCCCATTCTCCCCTTCCAAAAGCACGTTGATGGCAGATCGAACCGCATGCTCGATTTCCCCCTTGATCCCTGTGTCACCGGTTTGATTCGTCATTGCAATCATCTCTTTTTCCTACAGAACAAACTGGAGTGTGGTTAAGAGTGAAATAACCAGGGAGTAGCCGTCTACGCTACCACCAGTTGACGGGCTTTTATCCGGAGGAAGCGGCTGACCAGTCCCTTCTCCGTCTGCCAGAACCACAGCGCCGAAAGCGATACTCAGGAATAACAAAGTGAGCATCAAGAGCACCGCTACTTTAACTATTAAAGCTTTTGTTAACATGACACCTCCTTGCTTAAAAGGGTGAACAGCTTTCGTTTTCTGCACTCACCCTAATTGCAAGGATTGTGCCTCAAAACTTAGAAGGGGTCTGAGTAGCGGGAGGGGGGGGCATCTTCCCTTTGCCAACAAAGGATTTAGAGATAATAAATATTTTTTTGAAGGGAAGTTCTATCAAAACATAAGAGGAGGAAAATCTCGTCAGTTCTGACGAGATGTTACTTATGACTTGATCTGGATGGGGATAATCCTTTAAAAGGAAATAGATTACGGCGGTATTTCAATTTTGACGGAAGTTGGGATTTGAGGGGTATTCGTGAATTTTCACATAGATGGCTGTGTTTGTTGCACTTCCATGGAAAGTTCGTCGACTATGACGAGAACAACGTGTAGATACTGTCTTTCATGTCAAGGGTTGATAGTTTGGGTCGAAGGGAGTGCGTTTGATGAGCATGGTCCTGATAATGTTGAGCAGTTTTCGCATACAAGCGATCAGAGCTACTTTTTTGGCTTTGCCTTTTTCCAGCAGTCGTTGATAGAAACGTTTGAGCAGCGGGTTGAATTGCACCGCCACCAGGGTGGGCATGTATAGTGCGCGTCGCAGTCGGGCATTTCCTTGTTTGGCCAGGTGGCTTTTGCCCCGTACCGAAGTCCCCGATTGTCGTTCGGCGGGCACCAGCCCGGCATGAGCGTCCAATTGGCGGCGACTACGCGAGATCAGGCTATCACCGCCATAGGCGAGGATCTGAGCGGCGGATCGAGTAGCTACACCGCTGATGGTAGTCAACAGGGCCATGTCCTTTGTCAGGGCCGTGTCGGTCTCACACAACTGATTGATAGCATGGTCAAGCCGTTGACGTTCACGTTCCAACGAACGGATAATGGTGGCGGTTGATCTGGTCAACGTTCTGGGGATATTGCCGTGGTACTGCTGGGTGTGCTGACGGTTCTTCCATTGTTGAATCTCCTACTGGATAGCATCAGCCTGCGCCACCAGGGCAGACAACTGCTCTCGCACCGGCTGCGGCGGTGTCCAGGCAGAAGGCGACTGGCTACGGACGAACTCCCGGATAACTCCGGCGTCCACCTGATCGGTCTTGGTCCGGGTGAGCATCGCCCGGCCGAAGGCCTTGATCTGAGCCGGGTTGATGACACTGACCGTGAACTGCTCACAGCGACTCAGTGTAGCGGCGACACCGCGACTGTACACTCCGGTCGCTTCCATGCCGATATGCACCTGCCGTTCACCGGCCTGTTTGAGTACCCAGAGCTCCAGTCGCCTGATCTCAGCCATACTCGTCCCAAACACCCGAGGCCTACCTTGTTCAACGGCCACCACCAGCTCATCCTTGCCCACATCAATCCCCACACAGAAATGACTCTTGTTCATTGCCGGACTCCTTTGTATATTAGAGTTGAGGACGCCAGCGCCTACCTTGTTCATGCAGGCTCTTCCCGAAAGCGAAGGCCTCAGATACTGTTCGGTGTTGTGCGATCCTGTGACAGGCCGGGAGAACTGATCTACCGAGCAGGCTCTTAAGGCCTTGGTCAGGAGAAAGTTTCATCCCGGCCTGTTTCTTTTGTCTAGCATAAGATAC
>JBDROD010000438.1:0-4227 GCA_043810415.1 Candidatus Zixiibacteriota bacterium
CTCCAGCTTTGCCGCTGGCTGGGAATACCCGTCCCTCCGATTCGGTGACAATACGAATCCTTAGTTTTTTCAAGAACTCCACCAGGTCGGATGAGAAAAATTGCGAAAATGCCTGACGAAGGAAACGTCCGCCCGGACCAAAATGTGCGATGAAATCGGGAAGAAGAGCAGAGTTGGTGAGATTGCATCTTCCGGCACCGGTCAGTCGCAGTTTGATCCCGGGTCGCTGCATTTTCTCCAGGAGCATAGTTCTTGCACCGTTCTTAGCAGCTACTCCCGCAGCTATCAAACCGGCTGGACCCGCTCCCACTACAATAACCTGCTTCTTTGGCATAAAACTAATCAGAGGAAGAGAATTCAGATATCATCGATTGAGGCAAATCATTCCAATCAGATATGAATTCACAAAATAACAAAGCCGTATCGCTTTGCGGAAACAATAGGATTCAGGATGAAGTCAACACGAGCCTTACTTCAAATCAATTATTGCTGGAGTCGATTTTATCCGATAGTCCCTCCGCTTCCACCGGGACAGCTGGTAAAAACGGAGTGGGAAATTCATCGGATTGAGGGAGAATATTTGCTGCCGTCTTATTCTTGAAATCGTTCCGATGTGACCAGTTTATAGAGAAATAGATCAGGGGATGATTGAGGGTGTTAAAAAACCTGGTAAATATCGACGTTTTGGTATAATAGTGTTTTCCCAACCAGATGAAACCCTCGGCCAGCTCCTCCGGGGTCAAGTTCCTGGGTTTGAAAACCACGGTTCTATGATTGTAATCACGCCAATTGGGGCTTAATAACCTTCCCTCTTTTTTGAATCTCTCGTAGATAGCGGTACCCGGATAAGGGGTCAAAATATTGAAAGTGGCGCTGGGAATTTTATTCTTATACAGAAACTCCAGGGTCTTTTCGAATATGCTCTTGTCGTCATCGTCAAAGCCGAACACGAGCGAAGCGTGGAAATAGATTCCCGCATCCCGGATGATCTGGATAGCCCGGCCATTCTCTTTGACGTCATCCGAGGTTTTGCGGAGCTTTTTGAGATTGTCCGGGGAGACCGACTCTATTCCGACAAACAAGCCGGCACAGCCGGATTTTTGAGCCAGCTTAAGCAGATCCTTGTTCTTTGCCAGGGAAATCGACGCCTGCCCCACCCAGCGGATTTTCAAATCTTTCAAAGCAGTAAAAAGCTCAGATGCGAATTTGGCGTCTCCGATGATGTTATCATCCAAAAAGAAGAATTTGTCGCTGTCTCTTAAGGTTATCTCTTTCACGATGTCTTTGACCTGACGGTGCCGTAACTTTTTTCCGTAAAGATCTGTGACCGAACAGAAGTCACAAGCGTAGGGGCAGCCCCGGGTGCAGAAGATGGGGGTCACCTGAAAGGGATTGCGGTTGGGTTTAAGATGAGGGATGGGAAATTTGGAAAGGTCGGAATTAGTGGAACGATAGAACTTCTTCAAACGGTTCTGTTTGAAATCGTCGATCAGCTCCTCCCAACATCCTTCCGCCTCACCGATGACCACCGAATCGCAGTGAGCTATCGCCTCCTCGGGCATGACCGAGGGATGAATTCCCCCCAAAACCACCTTGGAGCCCTTTTGCCGAAAAAGAGAAGAGAGCTGATAAGCGCGCTCGGCAACTCTGGTCATACAGGAGATCCCCACCAGGTCGGAGTGTTTATCAAAATCGATCTCCTCGGCTTCCTCCTCCACCGTATCCACTTCAATGCCAGGCGGGGTCAGAGCAGAGATGATGCCCAGAGTAAGCTGGGGCATTCTCATAAAATGACTTCTCCCCCGGTCTAAAGAGGGGACGATCAAAAGAACATTCATTTTTCCTTCCACCGTCATCCGGTTTGCCTGATGCTGTTTTTTATTATACGATTATTCCCACCCTTTGTTTTCATTTCTTATCTGCTAATTGGTAAATAGGGTATTTTTTCCGAGAGCGAAGGAACGTCCTATATAGTTTGTCATTCTTTTAACCATCCCTTTTTTAAAAGATTTTCTTGACATGAAGCGTAGATATTCGTAAGATAAATCCAAGCGCCTTTAGCTCAGCTAGGTAGAGCAACTGACTCTTAATCAGTGGGTCGCAGGTTCGATCCCTGCAAGGCGCACAGATATCAAAAATCCCGCAAGTGTTGCGGGATTTTTATTATGCGCGGGAAAAACTGTAGCGGTCGCATTTATGCGATCCGCTATCGGGCTCGATAAATCGAGCCCCTACTAGTGGAACTGGTGTATCTGGTGTACTATTTTATTTTTTTCTCACTTTTTCCTACGGACAGGCCTCCAAGCCATTATCGAGCAATGAATTGCGTACGTTTGAAACCGATGAATTGCTGCTGGTGGTAATATCATCCTTCGATAAGCTAATAGCAGTGGGTAAAGTCGAACTGTCTCGGTATGAACCATGCGATTCATACCGTTGGCGGGATCCGTTTGACAAGCTTCCCGCACTGCGGGTGATCTATAAGAGAAGACGTTTAACGTTCTTGTTTTTCGGAAGCTCATAGAGGTTGGGAGCGATACTGGTGTTACTGACCTTTCTGGCATTAAGGATAACCGTTTTTGATTTTTCACAATCGTTCTTCGATATAAGGTAAAACGTTCATACCTTTGGATTTAGCGGATTTGATGTCCCGGTGTTTCTGACCTTTCTGGTGTTACTGATGATTCTTTTTTATTTTTTTTCATCTTCTTTGTTTGAGAAATAAGTAAACTGGAAATCTTCATCTCTCATAAATACTGCTGCCGTCCTTTTCACCACAGAAGTTGTGGAGAAATTGTCTTTGAGTGGAATAAACTCACACCCTTAGCCATGGGGAAGAACCCCTCTGTATCCCCCTTTTCTTTCTCACGTGCCGGAGGCGTGCTCAGAACCTTACAGTAAAGGAAGGTAAATCCCCCTGGATCCCCCTTTAAAAAAGGGGGACAAAAGCAATCCCCCTGTTTCCCCCTTCAGGGTGAACCCCTTATTCCTTCTGTCAGGTGACCTCAGGACCTTATGGCAGGGGGACTAACACCTATCTTCAGGTTGTTGGCAGCCGGTTTGTGGACCGTCCTACTTACTAAGGACTTATCTTGGATACAACTCTCCCTTGCCCTCTATCACTATGTAGACTGAAGACATGGGTTACACTTTGAGGATAATACTTAACGTGGGAAGGAGGGTATTACTTTGGTTAGTGTAATAAATCCACCATGGTCGGACTAAAGTCCAGGGGACTATTAGGATTCTTCATGTCCACGATCTAAAGGTCGTGGCAATAAAAGGGTGCGGGCAATAGTTTGTGTATCGGGAGATCTGTGCTCATGAGTTATCTCGGTTTCAGGTATCTTTGGTTTCTGACTTGCAAACTCACTTCTTTATATCTCGAATAGTATTTTTTGGGGGGAGTGTCTTTAAGCTTAGTATGTGCACGGTGACTCCCACTCCGACCAGTAATAATAAAATGCGCACAGTCAGGGAGGTGATTACCCCGATACCGGTATAACCGAGAGTGCCCCATAGCATCAGGAGGATTACAATTTTGGCGCGCCTGGTGATAGCTTTATGCTCCCGATAGTTCTTGATGTAATGGCCGAACCATTTATGATTGATAAGCCATCGATAGAGTCTGTCCGAACTCCGGACAAAACAGGCAGCTGCCAAGAGCAGAAAAGGGGTGGTTGGCAGCAGCGGAAGAAAAATACCTGCAGTGGCCAGCACCACCGACAGAATACCGGCTGAGATGAGTAAACCTTTACGCAGAGTTTGCTTGACCATTATCCTCTTCCCTTCCAAGAACGCTCTTCCAAATCCTACGTAACATTGTTGAGAACATTTAGTAATTTTAATTCCAGCATAAAAATCAAAATGCCCGTGCTCAGACGGGCACTTCAAAGCTCCTGACTTATCTTGGTGGCAGGTGGGCAGGGCAGCTGACCTATAAACTACTTGGAAGAGCGTAAAGGTTCCAGAGAGCCTACCTTCTCCCAGGTTGGGTCCACCTTTAGAACAACGCTAACATAAATAGCATCGTCCTGGTAAAGGTAGCCCGTTCCCTCTTTTGTCAGTGTTCCGGCAACCTGATCAGGTGTAAGCTTATAAAGACCACCAGATATTGCATCTACTGCTAGTCCGATCAAGCCCCCGAAAAGTACATTACCCCAAACCCAACCGCTCACACTTCGAGTTATTGTCGCCTCGAATGGTTGGTAACCCGACATATCAATC
>JBDROD010000439.1:0-12268 GCA_043810415.1 Candidatus Zixiibacteriota bacterium
GTCCACGGTCGACAGTCCACGGTCCACAGCAAAACAGTCAACGGATAAATGGTTCGACTTCCTTCGGCTTTGCCTCAGGACAAGTCGCTCACCATCTTCGATAGATTAAACGGATAGAAGCAAGCAGATAGCGGAGGTATAAACCCTCCGCTACGCGTAGACGAGCCTTCACGGCTCGGTACTGTCAAAGAATGTAAGGATTAAACGGATGAAAACCTGAAAGGATGGCGGAGGTGTGAAACCTCCGCTACGTATAGTTGAGCCTTTATGGCTCATCAAAAGTTTCTAGAATGGAGACCTGAAGGTCTCCTCTACATTTTGAGATACTCGACTCGTATTACTATAGGTTCACTAAGAACCACGAACTGCTAACCGAAGTAACCATGGGGGCGATTTGGTTTCGACGGAGGTAGCGGGAAAAGATAAGCGTGCCGAGGTACCCAGTTTCCTCGTTAATCCATTGGGAAAATAAGTAAGTGCAGACTATTCATATGCACTGGCTGCCTAATTAAAGGCGGTCCGTCCGTCCCGGGCTTGCTTGCTGGCTCGGAAACGGGCGTCGACTAAAACAAGCTGGCCTGATCTTTAGCCCGGGGAGAGAAGGCGAGAGCTTACTGGGATAGCAGAGGGCGAAACCTGCTGGTTGGTGTTTTTCTCTGCGAATAAGTGAAAAAACCAGATACGCACGTAGAAGGTCTTTGTCTTGTGCCTTCGGACGGGGGTTCGATTCCCCCCGCCTCCATTAGAAATTCTTATGAGCGAAGCGAAATAGAATTTCTTATCTTGAGGAGCGTAGCGACGAAGGATTAGACTGTATAAAATTCTCATAGTTGATATACACGATAGTAGTTTTTGCATTTTCAAAAGATGAAATGGTATTTCTATATTTTAAGATGTGCTGACAGTTCTTATTATTGTGGAATCACAAATAACCTCAAAGATAGATTAGGGGAGCACAACAGGGGAGAAGGTGCAAAATATACGAAGACACGTTTACCAGTAGAGATGATCTATTTTGAGGAATTCCCCGACAAATCATCTGCCTGTAAGCGCGAAATAGAAGTTAAGGGTTGGCGTAGAGAGAAGAAAGAAGCATTGATCGGGGGTTTTCCTTCACAAAACAGGTTAAGGACAGGTTTTCGCTCTTCGGGCTCAGGATAAACTTTCCCCCAACCACCAGTAAACCGGTTTATAGTTTACGGTTCACAGTTAACGCCTTTCACCTTAAACCTGTCTCTAAGTATTCCCCAACAGACAACGCATTCCCCTCGTTCTTCCTTTCAGATTCGGCAAAATGGTGATTCAACGGGGTTTAGCATTTTGCGGGCTTTGCCGATATATTTAAATGTAACTTTTTTGAACAACTTAGTCTTAGCCAGATACTAGTGGACTGTATTAAAAGTTCCGGGTAAATGTAGTTGCTCAATTTATTGAGCATTATTACCAGTAAGCCTGATAAATCAGGCAACTGCAAAAGGGAACGATGTGAGAAGCTGATATGGAGATTTCTCGATACCTGAAAACAGACCTGATCAAACTGGAGATGGAGACGCACGTTGAGTGTGATCCCGACTGCCAGCTTCATCCGGAGAAGGTGCTGTGGGCGAGGAAGGAGGCGATTTTGGGCGAACTGGTTGACCTTCTGGACAGGTCCGGTCGGGTGGGCAACAAGAAGAAGTTTTTGATCGATTTCGTGAATCGGGAAAAGAAAGCGACCACCGGGATCGGTCACGGTATAGCCATTCCGCATATCCGCACCATGCAGGCAAAGGAATTTCTGATGGGTTTTGCCCGATCGAAGGAAGGATATGATTTCGATTCCCTGGATGGTGAGTTGGTACATCTTTTCTTCGTCATGGCAGCCCCGCCTTATGATGACGCACTGTATCTGAAAATATTCAAAGCTTTGGCCGAGATCCTTCAATTTGATTACTTCAGAGAAGAGCTTCTGAACGTAACCTCGGAATATGAGGTGATCCGGGCGATCAAGAGAATGGAATAGAGCGGTTCGATAGCTTAGCCGTAATCATGACCGCTATAAGACGTTGATTACAAGAATTATCTTGCTTTTTTTAAATATGGGCGTATAATGTTTGAGTATTTCTGAAGGGTTGGCAGGATCTGGAGAAAGGAGGAACCAATGGCCAAAGTATGCGAGATTTGCGGAAAGAAACCATTGTATGGACATACGGTCAGTCACGCCCATAACTTAAGCAATCGAAGATGGATTCCCAATCTGCAAAGAGTACACGTTACCAAGAAGGGGAAACGAACCACCATCACAATTTGCTCAAGTTGTATGAAGGCAGGAAAGTTGGAGAATTTGAACTGAGTTATCTCCATACAATATTAATGGTATGTATTTAAAAACCAGCACCGGATTTGAATCGGCGCTGGTTTTTTATAGTTAACTTTGGAATTTTGACTGAAAAGAAGGAATGGTTTTATGAAAGTTTAAAGTTCCTCTCTGCTATTCAACCACCGAACGTTGAGCTTTTTCATGCTCTGCTCTTAACAGATTTCTGCTTACTTTGGTATCGAGTATATCCCAAGGAAATGTGCAATCCAGGCTTTTTGGTTCGAAAATTAATGAGCTCGCATTCACCCCGGCTTTTTTCCAGGCTTGAGGATAGCTCAAATTCTCCTCCACCCGATAGAATATGCCCATACCCACATTTCTGTTCCCCATCGACAATATCCCTTGAAGAATCGCTTCACGAATGCTTTTTCTTTCCAGTTGAATTCCCTTTAAATTCTTGATCGCTTTTTCTATTCTACCAAGTTTTTCCTTCAGCTCTTTTTCCGAATTCATGGCACACCATTGAAAGGGGGTATGCGGTTTGGGGACAAAGGGATTTATGGAAAGAATTATTCTTTTTGAACTCCCTTTTCTGTTCTGACTCGTGCTTCCCGGTTTTTTAACCACCACAAAGATTTCATGAACTTCCCTGATCAAATCCACAATTCCTTCAATATCTCTTATTTCCTCAAACGGGAGCCCGATGATAAAATACAGCTTCAGATTTTGAATATCAGCTTCCCTGGCCAATTTGGCTGATTTTAATACGGCATCTTTGTCGATATTCTTCTTAGTCACTCTCCACATTCTCTCGGTCCCCGCTTCCGGTGCTAAGGTGAGCGTTCTCAAGCCGGAATCGACTAAAATCTTAAGCAGATTGGGACTGAGCATATCCACCCTTAGAGACGATGTCCCTATTTCAAATCCCCCGGAATGAAGCCTCTGGCAAATATCCTCCAAATCCGGATGATCTGATATCACCGCCCCAATCAATCCCACGTGCTTGCTCTCTTGAGAGTATTTTCTCACCTGCGCGAGAATAGATTCTTTCTTATAAAACCTGCATGGCTGATGGATATGCCCGGTGGCGCAGAATCGACATCCCCAAATGCACCCCCGGGCGGTTTCTATCAAGAGGGTATTTTTGAAGTGGGTATAGGGTGATATCACCGGTGAAAAAGTCTCAGCTTTTTCCAGATTTATCCTTCTACTCTCAATAACGCCGGGAACGCCCTTAAGTGTATTTAACTTCTTAACACAACCGTTTTCATGGTAGTTAACTTGATAGAACTGTGGAACGTAAACTCCTTTTATTTTAGAAAGTTGATATAAGATATCTTCTTTGGATATTTTCTCACCTTTAAGCGATAGATAGCGCTCCATGAATTCACATATCATTTCCTCTGCTTCGCCGATTAATATACAGTCGAGGAAAGGCGCCAAGATTTCGGGATTCAAGGTCGGTGCAACGCCGCCTGCAATAATAAGCGGAGATTTTGATTTTCGCTTAGAGGATAAAAGAGAAATTTGTGAAAGTTTTAAAAGTTCCAACACATGCGGGTAATCCAGCTCAAAAGGTATGGAGAAAGCGATCAGATCGAAATCCTTGATATTACGATTGGATTCTAAGGTTCTGGTACCTCCATAAGGGGGAAAATCGAACAAAAAGAAGCGCTCGCAAGTCACCTGATTCATCTGGTTCAAAATGCGATAGATGGTCTGAAAACCCAGGTTCGACATCCCCACTTCATAAGTGTTGGGAAAGCCCAAAGCGACCCGGAAATCACCAGATCTTTTCGAAATCCTCCCCGCTTCAGTCGAAATTAAGTTTCGTTCTACAGAAAGGAGTTTCTCTCTCTGGTTTTTGAAATTATTCATCTTCATACTAAGTTAAGACGAAATCGGGTGAATCATATTGGGTTAAAATCCTTGCTAAATTAATTCTCTGCGTAATCATTGTCAAACTAATTAAGATCAGATTCAATTTAAGCTCAAATTACCGCAATTAATAACGAATTGATGTAGTTCAATAGAATTCTCAGATTTAGGGGGAATTAAGATAAGGATGGAATGAAGATGATCGGAACAATTTACGAATCACAAAACAGAATTATGAATTCCGCAGAATCATTGTTATTATACCTTTTGCATAACAGACAGTTACAATAATTAATACCAACAGAAAAACCTGGCATGGTTATTGTATGAGAAAAGAGCAACAGTTGTATCAAGATTTTTGTTGACAATTTGAAAAATTATTATTATAATTATTATAAGCAGATACAATTTTAGAAGGAAAGGAGCTGGATATGTTTAACAAATGGAAACTCTTTCTGGTTCCCTTTATCGCCATCATATTCCTGTATTGTTTGAAATGCCCCACCAAGACCATAGAGAATACGCCTTCACTGGATTTGACTGCTGCCGAAAAAAGCCTGCTTAAATCGGATAATAAGTTTGGATTTAAGCTGTTCCAGGAGGTGGTGAAAGAGGAGAAGGATAAGAACGTTTTCATCTCTCCTTTAAGCGTCTCCATGGCATTGGGTATGACTTATAACGGAGCCAACGGGAGCACCCAGGAGGCGATGAAAAACACCCTGGAGCTGAACGGATTAACCCTGCAGGAAGTAAGCGAGTCATACCAGCATCTGATAAAGCTTTTTTCGGAGCTGGACCCCGATGTGCTGTTCCAGATCGCCAATTCTATCTGGTATCGACAGGGATGGACGTTCGAAGAGGAATTCATCCAGCTTAACAAAACCTACTTCAACTCTGTGGTGAGCGGGTTGAACTTCGACGATCCCCACTCGGCAGACGTAATCAACGCCTGGGTGAATGAAAATACAAATGGGAAGATAACCGAAATCATAGATCCACCGATCGATCCTTCCATGGTGATGTTTCTGATCAATGCCATCTATTTTAAGGGGACCTGGACGTATCAATTCGATAAAAATGCCACCAGGGAGTGGCCCTTCTTATTGCCGGACAATTCAACCAGACCCTGTCAGATGATGGGGTTGAAGAGCGAATTTCCCTATTACGAGAACGACGATTTTCAGGCGGTCGACCTTCCATACGGTAAGGGGGATTACAGCATGATCGTTTTTCTTCCCAAATGGGAAAAAAACGTGGATTCCCTTATCGCCAATTTAAATCAGGAGAATTTTGAGGTGTGGTTAAGTGAATTCCACAGCGATTCCGGCAAAGTGTGCTTACCGAAGTTCACCCTGGAATATGGACTGAAATTGAATGATGCCCTCAAAGCGCTGGGGATGTCTGTCGCATTCGATCCGGGTCAAGCCGACTTCTCCAAGATGTACCCAGGAGCGGGCTTGTTCATCAGCGAGGTGAAGCACAAGACTTTCGTGGAGGTAAACGAGGAGGGGACGGAAGCGGCAGCAGTAACATCCGTAGGCATAGCCATGTCTGCTCTTCCACCTCCTCTCCCATTTGAAATATTGGTAGATAGACCTTTCGTTTTCTTGATCAGAGAAAATCTGTCCGGAGCTATCCTCTTCATCGGGAAAATCGTTGAACCGATTCTGTAGAATCTGCTTTTATCTCAGTAAGAAAAAAAATCCCCCCACCTTGGGCAGGGGGATTTTTCGTTGGTGAGTTAAACGAACTGAAGGATGGTTAGTGGTTATGTTTTCGTTTCAATAAAGATTCTAACTCAAGCTTGATGTTCCGGTGATCCTTTACCCTCCGTTTTGTTTTCTCAAAAAGGTGGGGACTTCCCAATCATCTGCGGGATAGGAAGAGACCTTGCTTTTTTCATAGACCCTGGATGAATCACCATAGACCTCTTTTACTTTCCCGCTCTTTTCGAAACTGAGCTTGCGGGAAAACAGATCGGAGCCAAATTCGCCTTCCAGGTCATGATTCCCGTTGCCGAATCCGGTAGCGATCACCGTTACCCGGACCTCATCCTGCATAGTCTCGTCGATGACCGTACCGAAGATGATGTTGGCATCCGATCCGGCTGCCTCGGTGATCAGGCTGGCGGCTTCATTGATTTCCAGCAGGCTTAGATCGCCATTCCCGGTGATGTTGATCAAAACCGCCTTGGCTCCGTTGATGGAGACATTGTCCAAAAGAGGACTGGAGATCGCCTGGGTGGCGGCTTCCTTGGCCCGGTTCTCTCCGCTTCCGTATCCGATCCCCATCAAGGCATCACCCATCTCCGCCATCACCGTCTTGACGTCCGCAAAATCGAGGTTGATCAGCCCGGGAACGGTGATAAGCTCGGAGATCCCCTTGGTGGCCTGGAGCAGGACCCCATCCGCCATGCGGAAGGAATCCACGAATTTGGTATCGGGGGTGGCTAAGCCCAAAAGCCTTTGATTGGGGATGACGATCAAGGTATCCACTTTTCCTTTCAGCTCTTCAATTCCCAGATGAGCGCGGGTCATCCTCTTTTTCCCTTCAAACTCGAATGGCTTGGTTACGATCCCGATGGTCAAAGCTCCTTGTTCCTTGGCGATCTCAGCTGCCACCGGACAAGCACCGGTGCCGGTACCTCCCCCCATACCGGCGGTGACAAAGACCATGTCTGCTCCGGAAAGCGACTCAGCCACCAGATCCCTATCCTCCTCGATGGCCTTGCGACCGATGTCGGGATTGGCTCCGGCTCCCAATCCTTTGGTCAAACGTGCGCCGATCTGCACCCGCGAGGTGGCTTTACAGTTCTCCAGGTCCTGCAGATCGGTGTTGATGGAAATGAATTCCACCCCGGACAGTCCCGAATCGATCATCCGGTTGATGGCATTTCCACCGGCCCCACCTACGCCGATCACCTTCATCTTGGCGCAGTTTTCATAGTTGGAATCCAGCTCAAAAACCATGACTCCTCCCTCTTAAGTTAAGATTATAAATGTTGATTGATCATATTTTTCATCTTATGAAACCAACCTTTTCCCTTCAGATGACCGCTCCTTTTCCCCTCTCTTATCTGTTCCAGCCCATATAGAATCAGTCCGATTCCGGTAGCATAGACCGGACTGGAGGCGTTTCCCTCCAGACCATCCAATCCTTGAGGTTTCCCTACCCGGACCGGCATATCGAATATCTTTTCCGCCAGCTGAACCACCCCTTCCAAAAGCGATCCACCGCCGGTGAGGACGACTCCCGTGGCCAAAAGATCGGTGTAGCTGCTTTTTTTCATCTCCTGCAGGGTCAGGCTTAAAATCTCCTCCATTCGCGGCTCGATTATGGCTGCCAGCACGTTGCGGGAGATCTGCTTGGGGTCTCCGCCTCCCACTGCCGGCACTTCGATCATTTCGTCGGAGTCGACCAGGCTGGTCATGGCCGAGCCGTATACCTTTTTGATCTCCTCCGCCTGGTCCACCGGCGTTCGCAGCCCGATAGCCAAGTCGTTGGTCACGTTTTTTCCTCCCATGCCCACCACTCCGGTGTGCCGGATGGCGCCATCGAAGAAGATGGCAAAATCGGCGGTCCCACCGCCCAAGTCTATCAGCGCCACCCCCAATTCCTTTTCGTCCGGAGAAAGGAGAGCATAGCTGGAAGCCAAGGGCTGAAGCACCAGATCCTCTATCTCCAAGCCCGCCTTTTTGACGCCCCGGTAGATGTTTTGCGCAGCAGTGACCGCCCCGGTGACTATGTGCACTTCGGTCTCCAGCCTCACCCCCACCATACCAATCGGATCCTTGATGCCGGGTTGATCGTCCACGGTGAACTCCTGAGGCAGGACGTGGATGATCTCCCGATCCATAGGCAGGGCGACGGTTTTGGCCGCCTCGATCACCTTCTCCACATCGGTCGAGGTTATCTCCCGATCCGAGCGGGACACCGCAATCACGCCGTGGCTGTTGATGCTGCGTATATGGTCCCCGGCTATCCCGGCAAAGACCGAGTCGACCTTGATCCCCGCCACCATCTCCGCATCCTCGACCGCGGAGGCGATGGATTCAACCGTCTTCTCCAGATTGATGACCACGCCTCTTTTGAGTCCTTGGGAGGGACTGGTGCCGATCCCGATCAATTTGGGTTTCTCCGCACCATCCCACTCCGCAATGATGGCGGCGACCTTGGTGGTTCCTATGTCCAGCCCGACGATTATGTTTGCACCTGCCATTTTTAGCCTCTTTTGTTCTTTAAATGTTTACCGGTTCCAGCAGGAGAGCGGCTGCTTGAGTCCGTTTTGACGGACAAATCTTTCGATGTTCGGGTGAGCACCGCCTGGTCGTCAAACCGCAGGTCCACGGACGAAAGCTCCTCGAGGTTATCCTCCGCGCCGAGTATGGTTTTAAGCCGGTTCCATTTCTTGCGGTAATCACCCGATCCCATAAACACCTTGTTTCCAAAGGGAAGGAGATACAGGATCAGATTGGGCGAATCGGATACATTTATCTCTGCCAATAGCTTGAGAGCGTCGGGATCGTTATCCGTCAGCATATCGTAAAAATCCAAAGCCCTTCTGGTTTTGAAACTATAATATCTTTGATAAGGTTTAAGCAGCAAGCTGGAGGTTCCGTTTATCTCCCGGACATCGACACCGCTGACTATGGGCATATCGCGGGAAAGATCGTCCTTATCCAATGGGATGATCTCCTGATCTTCCGACAGACCATAGAATCCGTAATCCTTGGCACCGGGAAGGACCGCCGGCAGGTTTATCCAGAGAACCGGCGTCTTTTCCTCCAGCTGAATGGTGACGGTGTGGGGAAGCATCCGGCTAACCTGCACGCTCTTCAATCTGGTGTCCTCCAAAAGCTGCTCCTGTACCTGTTCCAATTTTAAGCTGAAGATGTTTTTGCCCACGCACCAGGATGTTTTTTTCTTGATCTCCTCCGGAGCTATTTTCTTGGTCCCCTTTACCTGAATCTCCGCCACATGGTAGACCGGGGAATAGAAAGCATAGAAGTAAGCTCCGCCAAACAGCAGGATGAGGAAGGTAAGAATGAAAAAGAACAGGTTTTTCTTCATGCCACTATCCTTCCAGCAATTTTAGAAGGTTAATCCCAACCTTGTACACATCCCCGGCGCCCAAGGTTATGACCATATCGTTGTCCTTAACTTTGTCCTTGAGAAAAGAAGGAACGTCCTCGATCCGGGGGAGATAAAACGCATTCTTATGCCCGTATATCTTGGCGGACTCGGAAACCAGCTCACCGGTGATGCCCAAAAGAGGATCCTCCCGGGCGGGATAAACGTCCGTGACGATCAAGACGTCCGACAGCATCAAAGCCTTGCCGAACTCCCGGTAAAAATCCCGGGTACGGGAGAAAAGATGGGGTTGAAAGACCGCAATGACCCGCCTTTTCCAGCCGGTTTTGGCACTCTTCAAAGTGGCTTCTATCTCGGTGGGATGGTGAGCGTAGTCATCCACCACCATCACCCCTTTAACCGTTCCCTTGATCTCGAACCGGCGATGTACCCCTTTGAATTTATTCAAGGCGGAGGCGATGTCGTTCCAGCGCAGATCCAGCTCCAATCCCACCCCGATCGCCGCTAAAGAGTTTTTAACGTTATGCATTCCCGGCACCGACAAAGTTATTTTCCCCAAAATTTTTCCTTTCAACCCGACCTCGAACTCGCTCCGGTTCTCCTCGAACCGGATGGTGAGTGCCTGCAGATCGACTTCCGGGGATAGTCCGTAGGTGGTGACGGGTCTTTCCACCAGGGGGATCAGATTCCTGACGTTCTCCTCGTCCCAGCATAGAATCACCCTGCCATAGAACGGGACTTTGTTCAAAACTCCAGAAAAGCCGATTTGATCTCCGGGTAATCCCGGTAATAATCCAGATGCTCCGCCTCCAGCGTGGTTACTACGGCAATGGTGGGGGTGAGACGCAGGAAGGAACGGTCGTATTCGTCCGCCTCCGCCACCATATACTGTCCGTTTCCCAGGCGCGCATGCGCCCCCAGGTTCACCACCTTTCCACCTACCACGATGGTGGGGTCCAATCCCCCCTCGGAAAGGATCTCACCCACCATCGAGGTAGTGGTGGTCTTACCATGCGTGCCTGCAATGCCGATGCCGTATTTCATCCGCATCAGCTCACCCAGCATCTCTGACCTTCGGATCACCGGAATTCTGCCTTCCTTGGCACCGGTCACCTCCGGATTGGTCTCCTTTACCGCCGAGGAGATGACCACCACGTCTGCATCCTTGACGTTTTCTGAGGAATGCCCTATCTGGATTCCTATTCCGAGATTTTTCAGCCTCTCTATGGTTTCGGACGATTTCATGTCCGAACCGGTGATCTGGTACCCCAAGTTGAACAGGACCTCGGCAATGCCGGACATCCCCGCTCCACCGATTCCCACAAAATGGATATGTCTGATCTTGCTAAATTTCATACACTCCTCAAATTCAAAATTCAAAAAGCAAAAAGCAAAATTACAATCCAAAATTTAAAATTATGAAAACCGATAAAACTCAAAATCCTGGAGCAATTTTGATCTTTTAATTGTAATTTTGGATTTTTCATCTGGCACTTTCAAGTTTTCAAGATTGGAGACCACGTTTATATTTCAGAAGCTTCTCCATCTCATCCACCAAAAGTGAGGTAGCTTCCGGTTTTCCCATTTTTTTGCTCTGATCCGCCATATTTTTCAAGTTTACCTCATCCGCCAGGAGAGAATCGATCTCTTGAGCTAAACGCTCCGGAGTCAGGTCCTTCTGCAAAATCATCCGGGCAGCACCCTGTTTCTGCAGTGCTTCGGCGTTGTGTCTTTGGTGATCCGCCGTGGCAAAAGGGAAGGGGACAAGGATGGACGGTTTGCCGCAGGCGGTGATCTCCGCCAATGTCAAAGCCCCGGACCGGGAGACCACGATGTCGGATGCAGCATAAGCCGAGCCCATATCTTCGATAAACGGCAATACTACACATTTGATCCGCTGGTTCTTGACCTTTCCGGTTATTGCGGAGTAATCACTCTCTCCGGTCTGCCATAATATCTGACACTCTGATTTAAGCAGTTCCAGAGATTGAAGCATGGTCATATTGATGCCGTGAGCGCCCTGGCTTCCGCCAAAAACAAAGATGGTCTTCTTATCTTCGTCCAAGTGCAATTTTTCTCTGGCTTGATCTTTTTCCCCCCAAACGAGATCTTCCCGGATGGGATTGCCGATCAACCGGATTTTTCCGGGCAGGCCGAAATATCTGATCGACTCGGGGTAGGAAAGACATACAATATCGGCAAGATGCGCCAAAAACCGGGTGGAGATGCCGGGATAACTGTTCTGTTCCTGAAGCATAATCGGTATCCTTTTCAAACCGGCAACGAAGACTACGGGAAAACTTACATACCCGCCCGTTCCCACCACCAGATTCGGCTTCTTTAGGCTCAACAATCTATATGCCTGACAGAGGCTCTTTAGAATATAAATACCCAAAAGGAAATTGGAGAGGTGTGATCTCCGGGAGAGTCCCTTGTTCCGAATGAATGATAATTCGAAACCTAAAGGGGGGACGATTTTTGCTTCCATCCCTCCTTCGGTTCCCGCGAAAGATATATGGCTTTGGGGAAATCTCTTTTTAAACTCTTTTGCCATGGCAATCGCCGGAAAAATGTGTCCTCCGGTTTTTCCTCCTGCAAACATCACCTTGATCATAATCCTATCTTGCTAATGATGTGCCCTGAAGGTATATATGTGGTCTGCCGGGATATGTTCAACAATATTCCGATGCCCAAAGCGGTGAAAAGCAAAGAGGAGCCTCCATAGCTTAAAAAAGGCATGGGGAGTCCGGTGGTGGGGAAAATCCCCACCACTACCCCGGCATTGATCAGGGCGCCCATGAATATGCTAAAGGTTATCCCAAAGGCCAGAAGGCAGCCGAAATCGTCGGATGCCTTTCGGGCGATGGCAAATCCCCGCAAGGCTAAAATGAAAAACAAAACCAGGATAGCCGAGCTACCCAGAAATCCCAACTCCTCTCCGGTGGTGGCAAAGATGAAATCGGTATGCGGCTCGGGCAAAAAGAAAAGCTTAGCCTTGCC
>JBDROD010000440.1:0-2644 GCA_043810415.1 Candidatus Zixiibacteriota bacterium
GAAGAGTTCGGTTACGAAGTTGAAAAGGTTTCCCTTGCGGCGGAAGAGGTTTTTGCGCGAGAGGAGGATGATGAAGCCAGTTTACATCCTCGACCACCGGTAGTTACGGTTATGGGGCATGTGGATCATGGAAAAACCAAATTACTTGACGCAATCAGAGAAACTAATGTGACCGACAAGGAAGCAGGGGGTATAACCCAGCATATTGGAGCTTACCTTGTGGATCTTCCCCAGGGAGAGATTGTTTTTATTGATACTCCGGGGCATGAAGCATTTACTGCCATGAGAGCTCGTGGCTCACAGGTAACCGATATAGTGGTTCTGGTGGTAGCTGCCAATGAAGGCGTTAAAGAACAGACCACTGAAGCGATCAATCACGCCCGGGATGCCAGGGTCCCGATTATTGTAGCCATAAACAAAATTGACCTTCCTGAGGCAAACCCTGAGAAGATACGTCGCGAGCTTGCTGAACAGGGTTTGCTCTCTGAAGAATGGGGAGGTGATACCATTTTTGTAGAAATTTCTGCTAAACAGAAGACTAACATTGATAAATTATTAGAAATGATACTTCTTCAGGCCGAAATTTTAGAATTAAAGGCCAACCCAAACAAGTTGGCACGGGGGGTGATCATTGAGTCTCGATTAGATAAGGGACAGGGACCAGTGGCGACAGTGCTCATCCAGGAAGGGACATTAAAGGTAGGTGATCCATTTGTGAGCGGTCAAATATACGGGAAAGTCCGGGCGATGTTTAACGACAAAGGAAAACCGATAGAAAAGGCAGGACCAGCTTTTCCAGTTGAAGTGCTTGGATTTGCTGGGACTCCGAACGCTGGAGATAGTTTCATCGTGGTCAGTGAAGAGCGGAAAGCCCGTATGGTAGCGGAGCATCGGCAACAAAAAGAACGCCAGCAGGAATGGGCTAAGGTTCATAAAGTCACGTTGGAGAATCTCTATGATAAGATAAAAGAGGAGGAGCTTAAGGAATTAAAGTTAATTATTAAAGCTGATGTTCATGGTTCTATTGAAGCCCTGACCAAAGCGTTAATGGGTATCAATACTAATGAAAGGATTAAGCTGAACCTCATCCATAGTGCGGTAGGGGCAGTTAATGAATCAGATGTGATGTTAGCCTCTGCTTCCAATGCGATTATTATCGGTTTTAATGTAGCTCCAGATCAAAAAAGTCAAAACCTCGCCTCAGTAGAACATGTTGATATTCGTACCTATAATATAATTTACGATGTGATTGACGATATCAAAAAAGCCATGGAGGGGCTCCTCGCCCCGATTCGAAAGGAAATGATTTTGGGGCGAGCCGAGGTAATACAGCTTTTTCATGTTTCTAAAGTCGGCACAATTGCAGGAAGCAAAATTGTCGAAGGGAAAATGGTACGGGGTGCCTCTGCCCGATTGCTTCGGAACGATGAAGTAATCCATGAAGGAAAAATCTCCACGCTGAAAAGGTTAAAGGATGATGTCAAAGAAGCATTGACGGGTTATGAGTGTGGCATTAAATTAGACGGCTTTAACGATATCCAGTTAAACGACACCGTTGAGGCGTACACTTACGAAGAGGTGGCATCCAGACTGGAATAACCTGCCAGAAAACTTTATGGTGGTTGGAATCTGTCGCCTTGATCTTTATATTTACGGTAATAACTCCCTTAAGGGCAAGCGCCAAGTCATCAAACAAATTATTGATCGGACCAAAAGTAAATTTAATGTCGCGATCGCCGAGGTAGGGGATAATGATTTATGGCAGAGTGCTAAAATCGGTTTTTCGGTGGTGGGGAATGACAACCGTTTTATAAATTCTATGCTCGATAAGATCAAAAGCTTTATTGAAAATATGAATGCTGCCGAAGTTTATAATTCCGAATGGGAAATATTGCATTATTAGGGACTTATAGGAGCTGCACCCCAATTGGAATAATGGAATGTTGGAATAATGGGTTTGGAGGAAGAAAAAAATCCAAGCTGGAAATCGTTGGGCGGAGTCGTTATGGAAGAGAAACGAGTGGATCGAGTTTCACACTTGATCAAAAAAGAAGTTGCCGAAATGCTCACTAAAGAAGTAAAAGACCCTCGCATCGGTATGGTAAGTATTACGGACGTCGCTGTAAGTAAGGACCTTCGCCATGCCCATATTTACTATAGTGTGGTGGGAAGTGAAAAAAATATCAGAGATACCGCTCTCGGCCTTAAGCGGGCCACCGGATTTATCCAGCGACAATTAGGTCGGAGACTATGTTTACGATACACGCCTGTTATTGATTTCCAGTTTGACCATTCACTGGAATACGGAAGCCATATCGGACAAATTATCAAAAGCCTCTCCCTTTCTGAACAAAAGGTTTCTGAACCTGAAACAGAACCAGAAGAGATTTTCTAACTTCATAGAGAATCCCCGAGGGGAGGTTCCTTCATGCCACAAAGATTCAATCTGACAATCGACAACCTTACTCTTCAATTTAATCTGACAATTGTCTTGTTCTGTGCCTCCCTAAAGATTTTCCTTATTCAAGATTTCCATTGCTAATCGAAAGTTTCTAAGAACGTCGAAGTGGTTGATTTATAGCAGTGAGCGAAACCTTTAACGTCCGGGCTAACCGGCTTGGCCCACGCCCCAGCGTGGAACAAG
>JBDROD010000441.1:0-3011 GCA_043810415.1 Candidatus Zixiibacteriota bacterium
AATCGATCAAACCTACTTTATTGCAGATGATAGGGTTTATTCCTGGAGAGAAGCATTCAATATCATCGCCGGGGTTTTGAATAAAAAGACTGTCCCTTTAAAGATACCTAAAAGCATAGTGTTCTTTTTGGCTTTCCTCTCGGAGAACTTCTATCGTCTGCTTGGAAAAACTCCGGCGTTCAACACTCAAAAGGCAAAAGAGATCACCCAGAAGTATTGGGGTTTGGATGTCTCCAAGGCCAAAACCGAATTGGGATTTATTCCCCAGTTTCCACTGGATAGGGGTGCTGCGGAGACGGTGAGGTGGTATAAAGAGAACGGATGGATGTAAGAAAATGCTGTTGTCGGATGTATGTCATTCTGGGAATAATGGTCAAAAAGTATTGCTCAAACCATAGTTAAATTGTTTAATGGTATCATTTTGTGGGTACGATTATTGAACGCGTTTAACAATTGGGTTATATAATGAGACAAAAAATGGTGTCCGCATTGTCTATCGTCAACATCGAGGACTAGTCAAACACCACCAAGACTCATATTTCACTTGGTATTTACATCTCTGTCCTCGTTAAAAAAAGCAATACCTTTTGAGTATTATGCCCAGAATGACAACTGCGTGTTTTTTGGGATTGTGGCACACCCTTAGTGTGGAGAAGTGGATTAGGGAACGAGGGGTTTCTGTTTGAAATTCAAAGAGTCTAGAAGGATTTTATCGTTTACCCAGCTTCGAGGAGAGCATTCCGCAGAGGATCAGCCCCCCACCCAAAAGCCCCAGCCAGCCCAGCACCTCACCCAAAAGCAAAAACGAAAAGACCGCGGCAAAGACCGGCTCCATGGCATAGATCAAGGATGCTTTGACCGCGGTGGTGTCCTTCTGCATGCGGTTCTGAATGACGATGGCCAGGGTGGTGGCCAAAACGGCACAGACCAGAAGGCTGAAGAGAAGATAGGGATGATATACCAGTTTGATCCGGCCGAACAGGAAAACGGAGGGGATGCTTAAAAGAGTGGTAACCAGTATCTGGATAAAAGCCAGGTTGGCAAAATCGTATCTCTTAGTATATATGTGCACGAAGATAACCTGCAGAGAAAAGGAGACCGCGCAGAAAAAGGTGAAAAGATCGCCGGTGTTGAACTCCGATCCTTTGGGTCGGGTCATCAGATAAAGCCCGCAGATAGCGAGTACCAATCCTAGAATGGAAAATATCCGGGGCTTCTCCTTCAAAATCAGGTAGGATATTGGAGGAACCATGATTACAAATAGTCCGGTGATGAAAGCGGATTTGGAGGCGGTGGTTAACTTTAGCCCCTCGGTCTGGAAAGCATAACCCAAAAAGAGAAAGACACCGATCAATACCCCGGCCCAAACCTCCCCTTTCTGTTTGAACGAAATCCTTCTGGAGAATAAGACTCCCGCGAGAAGTGCAGCCAGAACGAAACGGATGGTAATGAAAACAAAAGGGGATGCGTAGTCCAGTGAGGTTTTGACCATGGGGAAGGTCACCCCCCAGATCAAGGTCATGAAAAGAAGGTAAATTTCTGCTTTACGGGAGGGGCTTAACATAAATGATTGCTTCTTCCTTGTTTCTCTCTTTTTGAAACCTAACCCCCTGTTTCCCCGTCTCCTTGAAGAGGGTGCGTCATAATTTAAGTTTTTGTAGCCGCAGACTTGAGTCTGCGAAATCGAAATGTTGAATTCCATAGACTTACGTCCATAGGGACGGCTACAAACTCAAAACACAATTGTGTCACAGTCTCGAAACGGAGAGGGGGCTTAAGGGAGAGAGGTTTATACCTCCACCAGTTTATAATCTCTAGTCCCCAAGCCGAATTTCTCTGCGGTCTTGATCTGAAGCTTGGAGTCTTTACCGTGAAGTTGACTGAAAACGTCCGAGCCTTTTTTTATCACCAGCTTCTCCGCCTTGGATTGGGGCAGAGGCTGTGCCCGGGCGATCAGATCCAGCGAGGCTTGGTCGATTGCCACGATGTCGTCGCTCAATAGAATCCCCTGATCCTGCACCACCGGCGTATCGGAGATCGCCATGCAGTCGCATTCCGGCTGGATGTCGAAAAGGAAATTTATGTAGAATACCTTTCCCGGCTTGAAGGTGGAAAGAACCGCTTTGGTCGATTCGGCCAAAGCGATGGAGAATTTTTCCATGGAGAGGGGAACAAAGAGCGCCCCTTCCGGGCAAACCCGCACGCACCTGCCGCATCTCCAGCATTTATCGTCGTCCACCACAAAGGATTTCCCCTCGACGCTGATGGCGTCCATGGGACAATTATGGGCGCAGATGGCGCAGAAAGTGCACAAATCCTTATCCCAGGCCATCAGCTCCCCCATCTGAAAATGCATTTTTCCCCTCCCCCCTTCGCTCCATTTGCATCCCCGCGGTACCGCGCTGATGCATCCCATGGCTAAATTTTTGATCGCCCCGCCGTAACTTGAGTCGATGTGACCTTTCACGTGGGATAGGACCATCATGGAGGAGGCATCGTAGATAGCTGAGGGAACGAAAAGATCCTTCAGCAGATCGCCCGCCTTCACCTTGACCGAATCGGAGCCGAAGATGCCGTCGGCAATTATCACCGGCACTCCCAGGCTCATAGGATTGTATCCCAGCCGGTTGGCGGTCTCCAGATACTCGTAGGCTTTAATCCGGGCCGAATCGGTCACGAACGGTTTGGTTTTAAGCTTCTTCAGCTGATCCGCCACCACCCGGATGAAATTCGGCCGGATGGTGTGATGGGCGCCGGGATTGCCCAGATGCATCTTTATCGGGACCAACTCCTTCTCGGCAAAATACTTCTTAAGATCGATCTTCTCCAGGATACTTTTTAATCTGCCTTCGACGCTGTATTTATAGTCAAATTTCTCTATGCGGGCGTTGATGAAATATACTTCACTGGGCATCTCTTCTCCCTTTCACCTTCCACCTTTAACCTTTCACCTATAACCTTTCCAATCCTTGCTTTAAATCCTCCACCAGATCGTCTCCATCCTCAATGCC
>JBDROD010000442.1:0-7729 GCA_043810415.1 Candidatus Zixiibacteriota bacterium
CAGTAAAAAGGAGGGGATGTTCACGATGTGGTTGTTAACCAGAAAATGACGATGCAGCACCAGCTGCCGGGAAGATTTTCGGGATGGGGCGAAACCTAAGCGGTAAACCATGTTGTCCAGTCTGCATTCCAGCATCCTCAACAGGCTTTCCCCGGTAACCCCTTTCTGTCTCTCCGCTCGGTGAAAATAATTCCTGAACTGTCTTTCCAGAATTCCGTAGATTCGACGCACTTTCTGTTTCTCCCTCAACCTTAAAGCGTATTCCGATCCTTTTCTCCGGGTCGATCGTCCGTGTTCTCCGGGCGAATAAGCTCTCCGATCAAAGGCGCATTTCTCCCCGTAACAGCGGCTTCCCTTCAGAAAGAGCTTTTCTCCTTCCCGTCTGCATAGCTTGCAATTTGCGTCTCTATATCTTGCCATCTATCCTCTCCATCTAGGTATCTTTCAACTGCTCAAGTTCTATATCGATCTTGCTCCCTAAACTCAACTCTCCAGTTTCAATACTCTTTAACTTTAGACCCTTCTTCTCTTGGGCGCCCGACATCCGTTGTGGGGAATGGGGGTAACGTCCCGGATGGCAGTGATCTCGATCCCGGAGGCTTGCAGCGATCTTATGGCTGCCTCCCTACCCGATCCCGGACCCTTCACCCAGGCTTCCGCTTTCCTCACCCCCCGTTCGATCGCCTCCTTAGCTGCGGCTTGAGCCGCAATCTGTGCGGCAAAAGGGGTGCTCTTCTTTGATCCCTTGAAACCGATCTTGCCGGCAGTGGACCAGCAGATCAGATTCCCCTTGGTGTCGGTTATGCTCACGATGGTGTTATTGAACGTAGCCTGAATGTGGGCTATGGCATTGGAATCGGTGGTACCATATCTTTTCTTGACTTTTTTCTTCGGAACCTCAGGCAACTTGCTCCTCCTTGTCTGAAATAAAGATTATTGGAATTGTCTTCACCCAACCTTCAAGTCGTTTAAACCGCAGCTTTGCCTCTCTTGGCACCAATGGTCTTCCGGGGACCCTTTCTGGATCGGGCATTGGTTTTGGTCCTCTGTCCCCGTACCGGTAGGCCCCGACGGTGCCTTAATCCCCGGTAGCTACCGATGTCGATCAGCCGCTTTATGTTCATGGAGATCTCCCCCCGCAGGGCACCCTCCACCTTGTAATCGGATTCGATCACCGAGCGCAGCTTGGTCGCGTCTTCATCCGCCAGCTGATTGACCCGGGTATCGGGATTCACTCCGGTGGTCTTAAGTATCTTTTTAGCGGAGGAGGAACCTAAACCGTAGATATAGGTCAAAGCCACTTCTATCCTCTTGTTCTTGGGTAAATCCACACCTGCAATTCTGGCCAACTTCTACCTCCAAAGTTTAACCCTGTCTCTGTTTATGTCGGGGATTCTTGCAAATCACCCGCAGTATCCCGTTCCTCTTTACGATCTTGCATTTCTCGCAACGCACTTTTACCGAAGATCTCACTTTCATGTCTTTTTCCTTAATGGTTTGATTTCCCGTCTTTGACTAATTCCCGGTCAGGGTTCCTCCGATTCGTCCTGGTTTTACTTGTATCGATAAACTATCCGGCCCCGGCTCAAATCGTACGGCGAAAGCTCTACCGTCACTTTGTCACCGGGGAGGATGCGTATGAAGTTCATCCTCATCTTTCCGGAAACGTGCGCCAAAACCCGATGACCATTCTCCAATTCCACCCGGAACAAAGCGTTGGGCAACGGCTCTATCACTTTCCCTTCAACCTGTATGGTCTCCTCTTTAGGCATCAACCTCCAACCGGTTTTTAAAGTGTCTTTTTTTATTATCCCATCTGATCCTCATTCGAATTGGGGATCAGCTTAATCTTCCCTGGTTAAAACCTCGGCACCGTTGTCGGTCACCGCCACGGTATGCTCGAAATGAGCGGAAAGGGAGCCGTCGGAGGTAACGATGGTCCACTGATCCTCCCTGGTCGATATCTCGTAGGTCCCTGCATTCACCATAGGTTCAATGGCCAAAACCATCCCTTTTTTTAACACCACCCCCTGTCCCGGCAACCCGAAATTAGGAATCTGGGGTTCCTCATGCATTTTCTTGCCTATCCCGTGTCCCACTAAATCTCTCACCACCGAAAATCCATTCTCCTCCACAAAAGACTGGATGGCGAAGGATAAGTCGGAAAGATGCCTTCCCGCTTTAAGCGAACCAATGGCGTGTTCCAAAGCTTGCCGGGTGACCCGGATTAACCTTTGTGCTTCCTCGGATACCTCGCCTACCGGATAGGTCTCCGCTGCATCCGCATAGTAACCGTCTTTAAAAATGCCTACGTCCAGCGAAACTATCTGTCCCGGCTCTATCACCCGCTCCCCGGGGATTCCGTGAACCACCTCCTCGTTGATGGAAACGCAGATGGAGGCGGGAAATCCTCGGTATCCTTTGAAAGCTGGATGAGCTCCTTGTTTTTTGATGAAATCCTCTGCCAGCTGGTCCAACTCCTTAGTTTTCATCCCGGGTCGGGTTTTCTTCTCCAATAGATTCAACGTTTTAGCCAATATCTGGCCGTTCCTTTTGACTATCTCGATCTCTCTTTCGGTTTTCAGTTCAATCATTTCTTAAGTCAGCTTCTCTTTCGGAGGTTAAGATCCCTTGATCCCCAGCGCCTTCAAAACCTCCTGTAGTCTCACCTCAGCTTCCAGTTCACCATTTATTCGTATCAGTTTTCCCTGACGCTGGTAATATTCCTCCAGAGGGAACGTCTCCTCCCGGTAAACCTTCAACCGGTTAAGAATCACCTCGTCTTTGTCATCCGCCCGCTGGAGCAGCTTTCCGCCGCAGATATCGCAGATTTCCTCTTGCCGGGGCAGTTTGGTGTAGAGGTTGAAATCCGCGCTGCATACCGAACAGATCCGTCTCCCCCCCAATCTCCTCACCACACAAGCATCCGATACCTCAAACTCCAGCGCCCAAGTCACTTCTCGGTTCAAACCGGAAAGCAGCTCATCCAATCCTTCTGCCTGGGTCCGGGTGCGGGGAAACCCATCTAAGATGAAACCATTCAGGCAGTCGGTCTGTTTGATTCTCTTTTCCATCATCCTCAGGATGATTTCGTCTGGTACCAGCTCTCCTTTCTTCATGCAGGGAAAGGCTAACTTTCCCAATTCACTGTTTTGTTTGACCTCTTCCCTCAGTATGTCGCCGGGCGAGATGTGCGGCATCCCCAGCGCGGCGGAGAGGAGTTTGGCTAAAGTCCCTTTGCCCGAGCCGGGAGATCCCAGAAAGATCAAATTCATTTTAGCTTCTATTACATTCTCCCTCTGATTCTTCCTTTTTTCATGAATCCGTCGTAATGCCGCATCAGAAGATGAGACTCGATCTGCTGCAGGGTGTCCAACGCCACCCCCACCACGATCAAAAGTCCGGTTCCGCCGAAATAGAACTGCACGTTCATCCCCCTCATCAAAAAGTAGGGGAGTATGGCGATCACCGCAAAGAATGTCGCCCCCGGCAGGGTGATGCGGGTGAGTATCTTGTCGATATACTCGCTGGTTCTTTTGCCCGGCCTGATCCCCGGGATGAATCCCCCGTACTTTCTCATGTTGTCTGCCAGGTCCACCGGGTTGAAAACGATGGCGGTATAAAAATAAGCGAAAAATACGATCAGAAGACCGTAACTTATCGAATATAAAGCCATTCCCGGATTGAACCAGGAGGATAAGGTCTGCATAAACTCGCTGTTGGGGAAAAACGATGCTAAGGTGCTGGGAGCGAACATGATCGACTGGGCGAAGATTATGGGAATTATTCCCGCGGTATTGACCGAAAGAGGGATGTGGGTGGATTGACCACCGTACATCTTCCTCCCGATAACCCTTTTGGCGTACTGAACCGGAATTTTCCTTTGAGCCCGGGTGACTAAAACGATGGCCGCCACCACCAGCACCATCAACCCCACCAGGAATACCTCGGCGAACATGTTCCTCTGTCCTAAGAAAATCATTCTGATCTCGTCCACCACCCCGCTGGGTAAACGGGCTATGATACCGACGAAGATGATCAGGGAGATACCGTTGCCGATTCCCCTTTCGGTGATCTGCTCGCCCAGCCACATGATGAATATGGTTCCGCAGGTGAAGGTGATCATGGTCAAAAGCTTGAAGCTGATGCCCGGATGGGGTACCACGAACCTTCCGGCGGAAGGCTGGAGGCTCTCCAAAAAAACCGACGTTCCCAAAGCCTGCATGGCGGCGATCAGCACCGTACCGTATCTGGTATATTGGGTGATCTTCCTTCTCCCCTCCTCCCCGTCCTTCTGCAGCTTCTGGAAATAGGGAATCACCGCTCCCAAAAGCTGGATGATAATGGAGGCGGAGATGTAAGGCATGATGCCCAAAGAGAAGATGGTGGCTTTCTGAAACGCCCCTCCCACAAACATGTCATACAGGGCGAAAAGCGAGCCCCGCATACCCCGGAAGAATTCACCCAGTGCCTGGGCATCGATTCCCGGAGTGGGGACATGTCCCCCCACCCGATATACCACCAGAATAGCCAAGGTAAACAGTATCCTTTTTCTCAGCTCGGGTATCTTGAATATGCTCTGGATGATTCTGATCATTTGATCACCTTGATTTTTCCGCCTGCAGCTTGGATCTTCTCTTTAGCCTTCTGGCTGAAGGCAGAAGCCTGGATCGTAATCGCCTGGGTGAATTCCCCCTCTCCCAGTATCTTCACCGGGAGGTGAGCTTTTTTGATCAACCCTTTCTCCCTCATGATCTGGGGGGTGATCACCCCTTCCCCCGAAACGGCCAGGCGGGACCAGGCTTTGGATAAATCCGACAGGTTCACGATCTGGAATTCCTTCTTGAAGATATTGGTGAATCCGCGTTTGGGGAGTCGCCTTTGGAGAGGCATCTGGCCGCCTTCCGACCAGGCTTTCGATTTACCGCCTGCCCGGGCTTTTTGCCCCTTGTGTCCCCGGGTGGACGTTTTCCCGTGACCCGAGCCGGGACCTCGGCCTATTCTCTTTCTTGGCTTGCAGGCGCCGAGCGCAGCGGGGATATTGCCAATCCTGATTTTTCGTCTTCGGGTGGTTGTCGATGCCAAATTACACCTCTTCCACTTTGACTAAATGATTCACCTTCTCGATCATCCCTCTTATCGCCGGGATGTCGGCCTTCTCCACGGTCTGGTTAAGCCTCTTTATTCCCAAAGCTCTGATTGTTTCTCTCTGCTTCTGGATATGACCGCTTAAGCTTCTTATCTGGGTTATCTTTAACTTTTTTGTCATTTCAAAGTCCCGTCTTTTTACTGATGATCCCTATCTTTCGTATTGAATTCTCCAAAACAAAATCAACCTGCGGGATTTGAGTTTTTTTATTGGTTTATTTCCACCAGTTTATTTTGAATTTCCCGACAAGCTTATTCTCTCACTTTATCTCGCTCTCTCTCAATTGGGTTTTCTCTTTGAGCTTTTTCAGGTTCAAAAGCCCGTTGATGGTTGCCTTTACCACGTTATGCGGATTGGAGGAACCTAAGGATTTGGTCAGCACGTCCTGGATGCCGGCAGCTTCGAGCACTGCCCGGACCGGTCCGCCGGCGATCACTCCCGTTCCCGGCGATGCCGGTTTCAAAAGCACCCGGGCTGCACCGAATCTTCCGATCACCGGATGGGGTATGGTTCCGTCCCGCATGGGAACCACCACCATGTTCTTCTTGGCTGCTTCCGTTCCCTTGTTGATGGCATCGGAAACCTCCCCCGCCTTTCCCAGTCCCACCCCCACCCTCCCCTTTTTGTCTCCGGCTGAAACCAAAGCGGTGAAGGAGAATCGCCTTCCCCCTTTCACCACTTTCGCCACCCGATTTACGTAGATAACCTTTTCGGTTAACTCCAAACCCTGCTCTTCATCAAACCTTACCAATAATCACCTCTTTTTTTGACCCAATTATGTTTTACTTCTCTCTCTGCCCTTCGCTCTCTACTTTGTTCTTTTTCACTCTATCCTCTAAACTCAAAACTCTAAACTCTATACTCTCCTCCCTTAAAACCCTATTCCCCCTTCTCTCGCCCCTTCGGCTAAGGATTTTACCCTCCCGTGATAGGGATACCGGTTCCGATCGAAAACCACCGACGATATCCCTAACTCCTTTGCCTTGGCCGCCAGAAAAACTCCCACTTTTTTGCTTACCGCCGATTTGGAATCTTCCGGTTTTATCTGGGCTTTTATGGCTGGAGTAAGGCTGGATACGCTGGTCAAGGTCCGGCCGTCCCGGTCGTTCACCAATTGAACGTATATCTGATTTAAGCTTTTGTAGACGCACAGCCGGGGTTTCTCCGGTGTTCCAAAGATATTTTTTCTTACTCTTTTCCGTCTTCGCTCTGCTCTGGCTTTCTTTTGTTTTTGCTTGCTCGGCATAATTATCACCGTCGGATTAATATTGGTATGCACTCAGGCGCTGCGGCTCGACTCAAACCTGTTAGGTAGCCGCTTTACCCGCTTTCTTTCTTACGATCTCCCCTTCGTACCTTATTCCCTTTCCCTTGTACGGCTCCGGGGGCCGGAAGGACCTGATCTTTGCCGCTATCAAGCCGACCAGCTCCTTGTCCACGCCCGAGATTTTTATCCGGTTGGGTCCATTCAGCTCGATTTTCAATCCGGGGGGTGGAACCAACATTATGGGATGAGAATAACCCAAAGAGAGATTAAGCTTGTTCCCTAAAAGCTCCGCCTTGTAACCGATCCCCTGTATCTCCAAACCTTTCCGGTACTCCTCGGTCACCCCGGTCACCATATTGGCTATTATAGTTCTGGTCACCCCGTGCAGGGATTTGTGAAATTTGCTTTCGGATGGTCGCTTCACCAAAAGCACCTCTTTATCCAGCTCCAGGGTAAGGGAGGGATGGATGACCCTTTTCAACTCCCCTTTGGGTCCGTTGACTGAAACCAAGTTGTCCTTTATCTCCACCTTAACCCCGTTGGGTATGGGGATCGGTTTCTTTCCGGTTCTGCTCATTTTTCGTTCTCTTGGTCGCTTTTAAATGTTTACCTCGTTACAAAACTACCATACCTTGAAAAGCACCTCTCCTCCCACCTGGGCTTCCCGGGCCTGATGATGGGTCATGATACCCCGGGAGGTGGAGAGAACGGTGATGGTTGCCTCTCTTTTCATCTGCACCAGTTCACCCTTATCCGCATAGATCCTCAAGCTCGGTTTGCTCACCCGGCGAAGCCCGGAAATGTAGCTGTGGTTCTGGTAATCGTATTTTAAATATATCCGCAGAAGATTCTGTTTATTATCCTCCACTTCCACGAAATTGCCGATGAAATTGTTCTCCAGAAGCAGCTGGGCGACTTTTTTCTTCATGTGGGAAGAAGGGATATCCACCTGTTTCTTTTTCGCCTTGCAGGCATTCCTGATTCTGGTCAACATATCCGCTAAAGGATCCGTGATCTTCATGAATAAATCCTTCCTTGTTTTTCTTTATTCTTTGCTCTTTCCATCCCCTTCCGGGCTGGTGACAAATCCATAGATGGTCAAACATCCGGAACAAACCGAAGGGATCGGAATCGAAAGCAAACTACCAGCTGGCCTTCATCACGCCGGGGATCTCTCCGCTAAGAGCTAACTCCCTGAAGCAGATCCGGCATATTCCAAAATCCCGCATGAATCCGCGGGGTCTTCCACAGCGATGACAGCGGTTATGCTTTCTCACCTTGAATTTCGGTTTTTTCTTGGCTTTTTCAAAAAA
>JBDROD010000443.1:0-9227 GCA_043810415.1 Candidatus Zixiibacteriota bacterium
GCTATGAGTATGCCGAGGATTTCGTTCTGATCGATCTGATCTTGAAAAACATCGGCGTGAAGAAAATAAAAAACATGTACATGGGACTTTACGTGGATGCAGACGTTTCGCATATCAACGAGAATCCATACGGTCCTTACGGAGCTCAGGACGACATCTGCGGCTTCAAGCACGTGGTTTCCAATCCCCAGGGCGAATGCTCTGATACGGTGAATCTGGCATGGATAGCGGACAATGATGGGCATGGAGTTACGGGTGAAAGGATTTTTACCGCAGTCAGTCCCATCTCTGTGACCGGCACCCGGGTGGTCCGGTCACCCAATCCGGATCTGAAATATTCGTTCAACTGGTTCATCTCTAATCAAGCCGGTGCTCCCAAGGATTTTGGTCCCTGGACCCGGGTAAACCAGGAGAAATGGGCCAAGGAGAACTGTTACGAGCCGGGTAAGAATACCTTTCCGGATAACGTTCTGGGAACGCCGGGAGGGGACTGCTCCAAATATTTCATCATGTCCAACGGGGAGTTCGATTACGACCAGATATTCGCCTGCACCTGGCCCGCAGACCATCCCAACGAGGGGTGGCTGGAGGCCAGTTCCGTATGTGCCGATCTGGCTAAAGGTTATGACACCCGTTATCTTTTGTCCTTCGGGCCTTTCGATCAGATCGCCCCGGGAGAATCTTTGATCATCACCATCGGTTATATAGCGGGAGCGGATTTTCACACCGATCCGCTAAACGGCGATAACCTGACGCAGAGCCAGCCGGACAAATATTACGCCAATTTGAACTTCTCCGATTTTGAGACCAACGCCATCTGGGCGGCCAAGGTTTACGACAATCCGGACTTGCCTAACCTGCCCTGCGGAGACGGGGAACCTGATTTTAAAGGTCCCCCTCCCCCGCCTGTTCCCGATTTGAGTTTTGAAACCCAGAAAGGTAAGGTGAAGGTTAAGTGGAACGGCAAGTTGGCCGAGAAGAGCCGGGATTCCTTCAGCACCCGCAAGGATTTTGAAGGTTACCGGGTATACATGAGCCGTACCGGGAAGAACGAGGATTATGCGCTTTTGGGCTCCTACGACAAGATCGATTACAAGATTTACCAGCGTAACCGGAACAAGACGGGGAGTCCCTGGGAGTGGGAGGCGGCGGCGGTGACTTCGGATTCACTTAAATCCTGGCTGAACACCAGGGGCTTCGGGGGGATGAAGATCGGTAACGATCCCACCCTTTACAGCAAGGACAACCCGTTTGTGATCAAGGAGCTGGTCAATCCCTTTTATCTGCGCCTTTCCGATTCGGTGGATGTTAAGGGGTATGCGGTGGCATATGATTCCATCAAGCTGGTGACGTTTGACTCGCTGTATTTTGAGGCTCAGGATTGGAACGTGGGATTTGGGGGGATCATAACCTATCCGGCTTACCGGGACAGTGTGGATGCGGGATTGGTGAAGGACACCTCTGACCGGTACTGGGATTACCAGAAGGAGGTGGAGGTGTTTCCGGCGCAGGCCATGTATTTTTCGGTGACGGCGTTCGACGTGGGGGACCCGCAGACCGGGCTCTCCCCGCTGGAGGCATCCAAGCTGGTGAATGCCACTTTGGTCTATCCCATAGACAACTGGGACAAGGTCGAATCGGAGGGCTTGAAGGTGGGGGTATATCCCAACCCCTACCGGATCGACGGAAATTATAGTGAGAACAAGTATGAGGAGGGAGGGACGTACGGGAAGAGGCTCCGGTTTGTGAACCTGCCTCCCCGGTGTACCATCCGGATCTACACTTTGGACGGTGATCTGGTGAAGGAGATCGATCATGAGAAGAATCCTTTGGCTTTGGATGCCACGGTGGGCGAATGGGACTTGATCTCCCGGAACACTCAGGCGGTGGTATCGGGGATCTATCTGTTCAGCGTGGAGGATAAGGACAGCGGAAAAAACCAGGTCGGAAAATTCGTGATCATAAAATAAAGGAAAGGAGAAAATCATGCGTAAGCTACTCTGGGGAGGATTGATACTTATCCTTCTTGTTTTCCCTGAATGGGCGTGGGGTCAAGCTAAGGTGGGAACCGCCGGTGCTCAGTTTCTGGAACTGGGGGTTTCAGCCCGAGCCATAGGCATGGGTGACGCTTTCCTGTCCATATGCAATGATGCTTCGGCTGTATATTACAACCCGGCTGGTTTGACCCAGCTGACCGACAGGCAGGCTATGTTTACCCACATTTCATGTCCTGCGGATATAAACTATGAATTCGTTGCACTGGCTTATCCCTCTCCTAAATTTGGTGGTGTTTGGGGAATCGGTTTTTACATGCTGAATGCCGGGGATATGGATTTCACGGACTATCCGGTGGCATTCTTCCCCAAACAAACCTTCACTGCCAAGGAATATGCCCTGGGTTTCAGCTATGCCAGAAGCCTGACCGATCGTTTCAATGTAGGGGTGACTCTGAAACTGATAGATGAGCTCTATGACACGGAAAGAGCTACCGGCTGGGCTGCAGATATGGGAACCCTCTATGATACTGGATTCAAAGGCTTCAAAATAGGGATGATGATAAGCAATTTCGGATCGGATCTCAAATTCATATCGGAATCCTACCCCCTTCCCATGAATTTCAGGTTTGGTGGAGTGGTGGATATCATTCGAAGAGAGAACCACAGTGCGGTGTTCGCGGTCGAAGGGAGCCATCCCAACGATAATATGGAAAAATTCAATGCCGGAATCGAATACTGGTACAAGGATATGTTCTCCTTGCGAGTGGGAGATTATATGGAGTATGATGCCGGAGGAATCTCAGCTGGAGCGGGGGCTAAGTTTAACGTTTCAACAATCAAGCTGAGTTTCGATTACGGCTATCACGACATGGGATACCTGGAGAACATACATCGCTTTTCGGTGGGAGTGATCTTCTAAAACGGCTAAATGTTTTTACAAATAAACGGAAACCTAGGGTTAAAGATGGAAAAATTATTTAGAGGTTAAATTTGATTAAAAGGAGTCTGAAAACTATGCGAAGATATAGCCTAGTTTTAGTGATTTTTTTCCTGTGCGTCTTGATCCTTTCCGGTTGCGGTAAACTGGAGAGAAAGGGAACTGCTCCTGCCAACGTACCGCCCAATGTATATTTTGCGGACGTCCCTCCGGAATCCACCTATTTCTCGGTAAACCCGCGCATTTATTGGTATGGAACGGACATCGACGGTTTCATCACCGCTTATCAGTATGCGGTGGTGGTGAAAGATAGTCTGAGCGATCTGGGAGGAATACAATCAGTAAGGGAATTTTTGCATGGCATTCCGACAGACAGCGCCTCCTGGGTGGATAATATAGCCTTAAAGAGCATGGTAGGTGCTCATATCGTGGCGGAACCGGGCGGAAGCTCGAGAAATGTCATGATGTATGCGGATATGAATCCGAACATATTTACTCCCCAGTATCTGTTCGTCCGGGCGGTGGATAACAGCGGGGAGGTATCGGATTCGATAATTTATCGGGTATTCTATCGCAATAATCATCGACCCCAGGCGGTAATCGAAAACGATTCCGTTTTCAGAGCCAGCAATCACTATTGTCTGGATGATACCTCGGCAACCTGGAAGGGTATTACCATCAGCTGGTCGGGCAAGGATTCTTTGGATTATCCGAATCCGCGAAATCAACCCAATTTCCAATTCAAATGGGAATTGGTCGGGCCCTTTGAATTCACCCCCACAGCTTTGACGGTGGATACCATGGCGGTGGTGGATTCCTCTTTGGACAGCACCTTTGCCGCGGGAAAATGGATTTACTCCCGGTGGGTGGCGGACAAGTTGCATGTATTTAAAGGACTGGAGAACTATGGCGATTCCGGTTATGGGTGGTATCAGCTGAGAGTGAGAACCCGAGATGATGCCTTCGTCAGCACCGACACCGCCACCACCATGAACTTCCGTATTTTGAAGCCCAAGTTCCGATATGCGGATAGAAACAAAAAGACCATTCTGCTGGTGGATGCCACTGCTTATAAGGGAAGAGATGGCGGAGCGAACGATACCATCGACGTCAGGCCTTTTTATAGAGAAACACTGGATTATCTGCGGCAATCGGGCACCTGTTATGAGTATGCCATGTGGCACGACCAGTTTGCCGACATTGCTTCCATATCCAAGAGCGCTCCTTCAGAAGACGTGCTGTCGCGCTACGATTTGGTCATGGTGATCAACGTAGGTTCCAACCCGGCCATCAGCAACGATAATTTCGGGAGTTACCGAGACTACTTGAATGTCGGCGGGCGTGTATGGTTTGTCGGGCTTAACAACTTCAACCTTCCCGGCGGGAGAACTATTCACGGTTTGGAGGAGGTGAAATCTGCCGCCCCCTATGCTTATGAGATCGGGACTTCATATTTAGGATTAGATGGTGTGTTTGTTCCCAGTTGGACCACCCAGGACAGCATGACTTTGGAATTCGTGAAAGCAGAGTCTTTTGGATTATGGAACGATCTTCCCTTGCTTCAAGTAGATACTGAGAAATGCAAGCTGTTAAAGGGGTATAACCCTTTGATTCCAGCTCGTAATTTCGGCATTCGAGGTATTCCCTACGTCTGTTTTGATGCTATCTCTAACTGGGATTTCGCAGGCAGAATCCCTGCCGAAAGAAGGATTTACAGTTTCGTATCCTATTATGGTAGCATTTCAGATATGGATAATAAGCCCTGCGCCATTAATTACATCGGCTCCACCTATCGAACGGCGGAATTCTGTTTCCCTCTTCATCTGATGAAAAACGACGGAAATCAGCCGGTATATCAGGTGATGAAAAGGGTAGTGGAGTGGTTCTGGGAGGATTTACCGTAAGTTCCAAAGAAGTCAGGTTTTGACAAAACAGAGGTCAGGACTCAATCCTGGCCTCTTTTTTATGCTTGGGGGTAGCAAAAAAGATAAATTGATAGTCCTAAATTAAACTAAGCTTCTTCCCTAAGCATGAAGATCTTTACTAAAAAAGTTAATGCAACGGAAGGTTGCTTTGGTTTGACAAAACCGTTATGAGGAAATATATTAATGACATGTCAGGTGAAATCTCGGAAAAGCACGAAGACAGAATCTGGATGCTGGTGGTGTTTGTCCTGGCTTTGTTCTTGCGGATGATCTACCTGCTGCAGGTCAAAGCTAATCCCCATTTCTTTTCTCCCACTATGGATCCCCTCTATCACGACGTGTGGGGGCAGAACATTGCCGGTGGAAACTTAATCGGGGGAAAGGTTTTTTTCCGGGCTCCTTTTTACGCTTATTTTCTTGCCGGGGTTTACAAGCTGTTCGGACACAATTATATCATTCCCCGGCTGATTCAACACTTAATCGGCTCCCTCTCCTGCGTTTTGATCTATCGTTTGGGCAAAAAGCTATTCAATCGCCAAGTAGCAATAATATCCGGACTTCTTGCCGCCGCCTATGGCATGTTCTGGTATTACGAAGACGAGTTGTTGCTGGATTCGTTTCTGGTTTTCTTCGACCTGTTGCTTCTATGGGTATTGCTCCTGGCTCGGGAGAAACCCAAATTTTCCAGTTGGTTCACGGCGGGGGTGATACTGGGATTCTCCGCCATCACCCGGCCCAACATACTTTTCTTTGTTCCCTTTGTCTGGTTGTGGATTTTTTTGATTTTCAGAAAGGGCAAACCGTTCAAGCAGGTGGCTGTCTACGGGGCTGCTTTCCTGATGGGGGGTATCCTGATAATCAGCCCGGTGGCTTTGAGAAATCTGCTGGTGGGAAAGGACTTGGTTTTAGTCGCCTCCCAGGGGGGGATAAATTTCTATATCGGGAACAATAGAAATTCGGATGGAATGAGTGCCATTTTTTATAAGGAGGACTGGCAATACCGTGATTTCCAGCAGATAGCGGAGAAGGAAACGGGCAGAAACCTGAAGCCTTCGGAGATATCGAATTACTATTACCAGAAGGGGATCGACTTCTTTTTGCAATATCCGACGCAGGCATTCAAGCTTTTGATCAAAAAGCTTTACCTGTTTTGGAATCGTTTCGAGATCAGCAATAATCAGGATATATATTTTTTCCGGCGATATTCTTCTTTAATCCGCATAACCCCTCTGGGATTTTGGCTAATAGCCCCCCTCGGTTTGGTGGGGATGCTTCTATCTTTAGTCTCAGTAGGAAATAGCAAAGGAAACAAAATCGGACATGCTTTAAATTCGAAAAGCAACACCGCTTTACCCCGCTTAAGCTGGGATCGGCTTCTGCCCATCATCTTCGTATTCTCATACATGATAACCGTGGTGATCTTCTTTGTCACCGCCCGGTTCAGAATTCCGGTAATCCCGTTTTTGATTATTTTCTCTGGATTCGCCCTGTTTTGGTTATTTGAAAAGATCGTCAAGAAAGATATTTCTTCCGTCGGCTTATTTTTGTTCCTTCTTTTTCCTTTCTTGGTTTTATCCAATTCCAATGCCTACCATTTGCGGACAAAAGAATTCTCCCAAGCTTATTTCAGTCTGGGGAATCTATATCTTAAGCAGGGTAAGCTCGATTTGGCACTGGCCGAGTACGATTCCACACTAATGACTAATCCCCGCATGAGCCGGGCACACTTAAACCGGGGCATAGTGTTCTTTGAAAAGGGGGAATATGACAAAGCGGAGGGTGAGTATTTGACCGAGCTTAGGCTTTATCCGGATGAAGATAAAGCTTACAACAATCTGTCGGCACTCTACCGTCAAAAAGGTCAGTACGCCAAAGCTGCGGAGATGGCTCAAAAAGCACTTAAGATCAGAAGCTATTATCCGGAAGCGTATATGAACCTGGCTTTGAGCTATCGGGAAACGGGAGATGGACGGAAGGCAAAGGAAATTCTAAAACAGGGAATTGATAACGTGCAACCGTTCTTAGAGGGGGAGCTGCTTTTGGGGGAGATTTTCCAGGCGGAAGGGGAATTCGATTCTGCCATAGCAGTATATGAAAAGGTTATTCAACCGGCTTCGCGTTCAAAGGACGTGGCTTATGATCTGGAGGTTTTGGCTTCTCAAGGAACTTCAGGAGAACCGGATGATAAGGGTACGCAGGCACAGGCACACTTCAACCTCGGGACGATTTATGCGCAAAGAGGGGAATTGGATCTGGCTGAATATCATCTAAAGTCAGCTTTCTCCCTAAAACCGGATTTTGCCGATGCCTATGCCAACTTGGGGATGCTTTACGATTACACCCGGCGGGGTAAGGAAGCCATACCCCTTTTGCTAAAGGCAATAAGTTTAGACCCCCCCAATGCGGTTTACCATTATAACCTGGGTCTGGTTTATGCCAAACAACTGGATTTTAAAGCTGCACAAACAGAATTCCAAACCGCACTTCAGTTTGATCCAACCTTGACCGATGCCTCAGAGAAACTACGCTTGTTGGATTCCTTGCTCCGGATAGAAGATATCCGTCCCGGTGGGTAATATGAAAGGATTTTCTACCAAAGGTTAACTCGGCATTCCCATTCAGCCAGGCTCAATAAACGATTTTCGCACCTATAAAGTATGCTCTCCCTGGTGCGGGAAATCCCTTTTCTTCCTCGTAGTTTTTGTCAAATACGTTTTTTATCTCTACAAAGGGATAGAAGTGCAAAAAGAGCTTTTGAGAAATTTTGAGGTTAGTTGCATAGTATTGGGGTAAAAGCTCACTTTCCGGGTGGGGGGTTACCCGTTTGCTCACATATTGGCCATTGGAATATAGCGTGAGCCCAAATGAAGATGAATAGGTAAGATTCCAATCCAGCTTATGAGCCGGACGATAAGAAAGCCAGTATCCGCTGTTTTGATCATAAGCATCCAGATAGGTATAATCGAGGTTATAGCTGAAAAACTCCCCCAGATTCCCTTCCCATCCCACCTCCACCCCTTGAAGGATAACTTGATCCAAATTCTGGTATTGATAACTGCGCCCCTTCCTATCGATCAAATTATTCACGTTGTTTCTGAAAAGATTGATTTCGGCATGCAGGTGCGGGCCGATGTCCCATTCCACTCCGCCTTCCATTTTAACTGCTTCCTCCGGTTTCAGCTCGGTGTTTCCGGACGTTTCTCCATAGAGTTGACTCAGGGTGGGAAATTTGGTGGCAAAAGATGCAGATAAACGCAGGCGTAATGGTTCCAACACGGAAAACCAAAAACCAAAGGTGGGATCAAAAGAGGTTTTGGCACGTTTCAGCCCCCTTGAGGTCATGATATTGTAAGCTAAGCCTAAATCCAATGATATCCGTTTTCCCGGGACGATCTGATGCTGGGTGAAAAGTGAGGTGGTCACCGTTCTTTTGTTTTCCCATTCCTCGTCTACGTCCATTCTCTTGTTTATTCCGTTCTGCAATACGTTCACTCCCCAGGCACTCTGATTCTCCTTCGACCAGCTCAGCTTCCCCAAGAGATTGGCCCCCAGATCCCAGCTGTCGTGAATGCTGTCGAAGTTTCTGTTTTCGTAAAGGTAGGTAGAATCGTAATCCACCAATCTGTTTTTACAGCCATCGTAATACAACTTGGCTTTGAGGTACCATTTGGATCCAAAGTAACTTTCTCCGGACAGATCCAGGTAGCGCCTTTTCCAATCCTCGAATCTCCAGAACTTGGGCAGATCGTCATTCACCCCGCCGGGTAACCCCTTTTCACCGTCGAAATAACCCCAGGAAAGTGAAAGATCGGTTTGCGGAATCCACTTCAAGTTGAGCTTGCCATCCAGGTTGAATCTGTCGTAATCGCTGTTATCTCTTAAACCGCCATCCTCCCATCTGGCAGGCTGGAAATCATCCGAGACGTTAAAACCGTCGGATTGACTTTTGCCGGCTGATAACCAGAAATCGAGCTTGTTGATCTTGGCGCCAAGATTCAATGCGGAATTCCAGGTGCCGGCTTCCCCGAAAGAGAACTGCACCTCTCCGGTGGTTCCCCGGTTGACCCTCTTGGTCACGATATTGACGATTCCTCCCATGGTGTTGGCTCCGTACAGGGATGCGGCTGGACCTTTTACCACTTTTATTTTCAATATGTTGTTAACCGGCAGAGACGATAGGTCCAGATCTCCGTAGTAAGGAAGGTTGACCGGACGTCCATCCACCAGAATCAGCACGTGTTCGGAGGAAAATCCCCTGAGTTTGATCTCGGTGGAGTTTTTGTGTCCGGTAGAAATCCACGCTCCCGGGGTGGAGGAGAGCGCCTCTCCTGCGGTGGTCGCTCCCTGTGACTCGATTTGCTTGGCGGT
>JBDROD010000444.1:0-4222 GCA_043810415.1 Candidatus Zixiibacteriota bacterium
TTCAGGATTGGGAACAGGGACGCCGTAGGCCTAGCGGTCCTGCGGAAGCCTTATTGCGAATTGCGCAACAAAAACCCGAAGTGTTTGCAGAATTGCTCTAAAATTTGGTCAACGTCATCCGATGAGAAATTAAGCCTAAAGCGCCAGGCATGATCGATGAGTTGACTCAAAAATTGAGTCAGCGGGTCCGAAGGTCGGAAAGGGCCGTTTGCCCGTGAAAGGGGGTAGCCTCTTCTTCTCCTGGCTTCCTGGCTTCCTTATAGTCAAATATCAATTCAAGCCTGACCCCAATTCCTTTAACAGAGGCTTGAGGGTTAAGGCAAGAACGTGTAACAAAAAAACCCACCAGCCTTTCGGCCAGCAGGCTCTTTGTTTTTTACCTTTCACTGCAGCACATCAGTACCGCAACACTGCATCACTTATTAACTTGAATTTCTCAACCGCAGCACTGCATCACTGCATCAAATGAATTTGCAACTCATAACTCAAAACTCGTAATTCATAATTTCCATGTCTCAATAACTTGTTACTGTCCCACGACATCACTTCAGTGGTATTGACATTTGCCATTTGGCATTTTATTATGGCAAATGGATGGAGGTGATTTATGGAGACGACATTAGATAAATTTGGCAGAGTTGTAATACCGAAAAATATTCGTGATCATCTTGGTTTGAAATCCGGAGAAGTATTGCAAATCGAGAGATTAGAGGATGAGGTTATGCTAAAACCCTTAAGAGAAGAATCTCCTTTGCATAATAAAGAAGGGGTTCTTGTTTTCTCAGGCACTGCAGCGGGGAATATGATAGAGGCGATTCGAGTCCAGCGGGAGGAACAAATTAGGAAAAATGCCCTCCCAAGAAAAAAATGAAAATACTATTTGATACTTCTGTTATTATTGCCGCGATGATTGAACCACACCCCATGCATTCTCGTGCTTTCCCATGGCTAAAACGTGCAAAGTTAAGAGAATTTGATCTGTTTATTGCCAGCCATACCCTGGCAGAACTCTACGCTGTTTTAACAACATTGCCTATAAGACCAAAGATTACGCCAGGAGTTACCCAGCAACTTATCTATAATAATATTGAAAAAGTAGCAAGGATCGTGTCGCTTTCACCATCAGATTATAGCTCTGTGATTAAACGAATGAGAGATTTAGAACTCTCAGGTGGGATTATCTATGATGCTTTCATAGCGAAAGCGGCTCAGAAATCCAGAGTAGATCGGATTGTGACATTCAATATCGATGATTTCAAAAGGGTATGGCCGGAAGGGGTAAAGCATATTATTTCACCTTAAAGGCCTGGGAAATAGCCTTTTATAGTCAAAGTCTAATTTTGCGTATTCCGGGGCATTCCGGACACCTCTGTTATTATTCATATCTTATGGGAATATTCTGTATATATCTTTACGATGGGCGATACGCTGGCAGATTATTGGTATATTCAACCTTCCACATTGGCCTTTAATGATTTATAATATGTTTTAGCTTCTTCTATCGAAAGGCCTTCCTCTTCTCTCACCTCATCCATCAACTTTGACAATCCGTAATTCTCAATTACCTCTTCCAATCGTTCAAATTCCTTGATAGGAATTTGAACCGCAAAAGGCCTCTCGTCCTCGTCAAGAACTATCTTTTTATGTATCTCTAACATCCATTACCACCTCCTGCCAATATTTTAAATTATTATACCATATTACACCGCCTCAGAAAAGAGGAATGATACAAGCTTGACAGACAGGCTGGCGGAACAACTCGTACTTGGGTTATTTGTTTTTTGGGGTTGTTGGGTTTTTTTTGGTCTTTTGGGTTTATTGAGTCTGTTGAGTTCGTTGGGTTATTGGGTCTTTGGGATTTATTATCCTCAAAAATTCATAACTCATCATTCATAACTCAAAACTGAGCATTTCAATAACTTATTTCCTCATTAACTCATTAACTTTTTAACTTAAATTTCCTAACCGCAGCACATGAATTTGCAACTCATAACTCAAAACTCGTAATTCATAATTTCCATGTCTCATTAACTTATTTCCTCAATTCATAACTCATAACTCAAAATTCATAATTTCCATGTCTCATTACCTCATTCACTTGTATTTTTTGACTTTTCCCATTGATTTGCTATAATGACACCAATAGAAAAAGGAGTACAAAGGCGTAACTCTTTTGGATCAATCATGACACACTCGAAGATTTTTGAACGAGTCCTCAGCCGGCAAGCAGATGCGAACATCCGTTTCAACGATTTAAGAAACCTGTTGATCTGGCTCGGCTTCGAGGAAAGAATTCGTGGAAGTCACCATGTCTTTATAAGAAAGGGAGTGGAGGATTTAATTAACCTTCAGCGAGAGGGCTCTATGGCGAAACCCTATCAGGTACGGCAGGTTCGAGCAGTGATCACCGAGTATCGACTCGAAGAGAAAGGGGGCAAGTAATGCATAAATATGAGATTATTATCCATTGGAGTAAAGATGACCAAGCGTTTATAGCGGACGTTCCGGAATTACCTGGTTGTACAGCCCACGGACGTACACCGAGCAAAGCTCTTATCAACTGCCAGGAAGCCATCGACCTCTGGTTGGACACAGCAAAGGAGTTTGGGCGAGAAATCCCGGAACCGAAAGGCAGACGCCTGATCTATGCCTAAAAGGCAGGTTTAATAAAAACCGCATCACCGCAGCACTTAATAACTCAATTAACAACTGGCCGAATTCAGCGGAATAAGCAGCATATCTTTTCTCATCCTTCCAATTTTCCTTTTTCTTTGAAAAAACCTTTTACCCCGTTAGAAATAATGCCCCTCTGGAATTTCTAACGGGGTTTACTTGACATACTTCATTCATAAAGTTATACTTTTTCTGAAAAGTTAAGGATTAATCAAAAGGATAAACAAAATGGCTGTTGTTAAAATGCATCCGAAGGGACAAATTGTCATTCCGAAAGAAATTCGCACCAAATTGGGCGTGTTAAAACCTGGAAAAGTTTTGTCTATCACCTTCGTGAAGGACCATGCAGAAATTAGGCTCTTACCTGACGATCCCATAGAATTTTTAACGGGGTTTTTCGAAGGCCACCCTGTTTCCCTTTCAGAGGAACTGCTAAAAGAAAGAAAGCAGGACAACATAACCGATGAAAATAATTCTCTTTGATGCCCATGCCGTCCTGAGATGGACTCAAAAGGAGAGAGGCTATCAAAAAGTGAAAAACCTTCTTATGGCTTGTCGTGATCAATCCGCGACGGGTTATATGAATCAAATCAATCTGGGGGAGGTTTATTACAAAACAATTCGTGCCGTAGGTATCGATAGGGCTAAAGAATTCTTAGAAAATTTCTTCCGTCTTCCCGTCCAGATCATCTTGCCTGACAGCGAACTGATCTGGAGTGCTTCCGAAATCAAGGCATCGTACTCGATTTCCTATGCCGATTGTTTTGCGGCTGCAACAGCCCTCCGATTGAAAGCAACCATCCTTACCGGTGATCCGGAGTTTAAGAAACTCGTCTCTCTCGTCCCCATAGAATGGCTTTCATAGGGTTAAGGGACTAAACCCGTAACATCTTTCCTCGTCCTTCCAACATTCTAATATTCCATTACAGAAGGGGAATTCGGGTGAGAACGAAAGTTGACCCAAAAATTGAGTCAGCAGGAGCCTCTGCTTTTCCTGGCTTCCTGGCTTCCTCATAATCAAATATCAATAAGTCAAGTCTGATAATCATATCCAAATCCCGATTTAGAAATTTTAAAATAGTTCCCCCTCCCTTGACGGGAGAGGGTTAGCCTGCCTGCCCCGCCCTCGGTCGGGACCGGGGCCGGTAGGCAGGGGTGAGGGTGAATAGTTCACCTTTGAGGTTACCCCTCCCCCCCGCCCCCTCCCCTGCCTTCGCCGAAGCGGCTACGCGCAGGCAGGCGCAAGGGGAGGGGGATTTACCTGGAAAACAATTTTCTATCTCTGTTTTAGGGATCATATAAAAGGCACCTGAACGTACCACGGAGTGTGGTATGCTTGGGCAAAGAGCCAAATCTTAACCCCAAGTTTCCTACTGCTTCTCCTGGCTTCCTGGCTTCCTTATAATCAAACATCAATAAATCAAGCCTGACTGGTGCCGTCAAGACGGACACCGATAAACCTAAAGAAACTACGGCAAAGGGAAAGATGGGGATGACTCTATTGATTTGTTTCGCCGACTCCGATACGCACGACGGAAGGGGAAGAAGA
>JBDROD010000445.1:0-2432 GCA_043810415.1 Candidatus Zixiibacteriota bacterium
GCCTGATCTACCTTAGACGGGGGGAGCTGTCATCAGCCGGCGAGTTCTTTAACCGGTCACTGGTTCAATTTCGAACCAGTCGACGGCGGAGCGGTTTGGCTTTGGTTTACTATAATCTGGGAAACCTCTATCTAAGCCGGGAGGATTTCAATCTGGCCTTGTGGTATCTGAAGAAGAGCTTGAAAATCAGAGAAGAGTTGGGGGAGGAAGCGGGTATAGCCAATTGTCTGGCCATGCTGGGGGAAATATCACTGCAGCAGTCGGACTTGGGCCAAGCCAAATCTTATTTCACTGAAGCGCAGAGTTTACATCAAAAGAAAGGCAACAAAATGTCCGAAGCGGAAGTGTGGCTTGATCTGGCCGAATGGTTCATCCGCACCGGGGATTTAGAGCGGGCGCAGACATATTTGGAACAGGTCGGGGAATTTCTCCATCATAACGACATCCAGCTCTTTCAAGCCCGATATCTGAGAACCTATGCCAGGTTAAAACGGGCAGCAAAAGCCTACCGGGACTCCCTGCTGCTGTTGTCCGAAAGCGCCAAGATCTTCCGGGAGATCCAGGCGAAGCTGGAATTGGGCCGGACCTATCTGGAGATGGGACTGATCAAATCAGAGCTGGGAAGGTATAAGGAGGCCAAAGCTTTTCTGACGGAGTCGTTGAATATCTTTGATAAAGCCAAAGTCCATTCAAGGAAAAAGGAGGTGGAGTCGTTGTTGGAACGGATGAAGGACCTGAAGATTTTGGAAAATGAGCGGATCGCCACGTTTTATCAGCTGGCTGAATTATTGAATAATATCTGGGACCCGGATGAATTGTTAACCCAATCGCTTAAGCTGACCATAGAGCTATTGAATGCGGAACGGGGTGCGATCATCTTCTATTTGGATAAGGATAAAAGCTTCGAGGTCAAAGTCACACAGGGAATCGAGCAGGAAACCTCAAATGATGCTATAGCCATCAGCCGCCAGGTTTTGAAAGACGTGGTCAGAAGCGATTCCCCTCTGATAGTGGAAGATGCACGAAAGGACCCCCGGTTCGCCAACCGCCAAAGCGTGATCACCCATAATATCCTCTCCATATTGTGCGTGCCTCTAAAGACTCAGAACCGCCTGATAGGAACCGTCTATTTGGACCACCGGGGATTGCCGGCGATATTCTCCTCCGAGGACGTGGATTTCCTGAAAGCGTTTGCCAATCTGATAGCCACTGCCATAGAGAAAAGCGAGCTTTATGCCAAAGTCAACGAGGAGTTATTTCAACTGAAAGAGGCATTGCACCAGACCTTCGAATACCCCGGCATCATCGGAAAAAGTCCCAAGATGAACGAGGTGTTCAATATAGTGGAAAAGGTGGCTTATTCCAAGGCGAGCATTATGATCCTGGGGGAGAACGGAACCGGAAAGGAATTGATCGCCAATCTGATTCATGCCAGAAGCCCCAGAAAAAACGGACCATTCATCAAGGTCAATTGCGCTGCCCTGGTGGAAAGTTTACTGGAAAGCGAGCTGTTCGGCATAGAGGAAAAGACCGCTACCGGCGTCGGTTTCAGAAAAGGGAAGTTCGAGCTGGCAGACGGGGGAACCATCTTTTTAGACGAGATCGGGGACATGAGCCTTACCGTTCAAGCCAAAGTGCTGCGGGTGATGCAGGAAAGGGAGTTCGAGCGGGTCGGTGGACACAAGACCATATCGGTGGACATCCGGGTGATCAGCGCCACCAACATGGATCTGGAGAAAAAAATGGAGGAGCGGTTATTCCGCAAGGATTTATATTTCCGTTTGAATCCCATCGTTATAAACGTTCCGCCCCTCCGGGAGAGAAAAGAAGACATCCCCCTGCTGATTGAATATTATATGGAGAAGCTTTCCAGGGAATACAAGAAGCTGCCAGTCAAAATCAGCAAACGAATCGTTGATTTCTTTACGAATTACAGCTGGCCCGGCAATGTGAGAGAGCTGCAACAGATGATTGAAAGCGTTATTCTGTTGAGCGAGGATGGTGCCTTCCCGGAAAAGCTTCTGCCCAAAGGGGTCTTGAAGACCAAAGCCATGGTTAGTTTGGACAGATATGGAACTTTAAAGGACATTTTGGAATGGGTGGAAAAGAAAAAAATCCACTATACTCTGGAAAAATGCGGATGGAACCAAACCAAAACCGCTAAAGAGCTGGGAATAACCGAACCCACCCTACGAAGGAGAATGAAGCAATACAAGATCAGGAAAACCTTAAAAATCTCTTCGTTATAATTGACGCTTCTTCGGTTGAAGTGTAATAAACATAGCCATTTAAGCAAACACTCACGAATGCCCACTATTGCCCAATTCGTCAAAACTGAAATACAACTATAACTCCGATTGATTTAAAAACTTACTCTCCATAAAACCTCTCGGCGCCAAGTCTTTCGTCAGATTTGACGAGATTCTTACCTC
>JBDROD010000446.1:0-5422 GCA_043810415.1 Candidatus Zixiibacteriota bacterium
TAGACTGCAATACTTAGTCGGGTTGCTATGGGTGAAGCAAAAAGGGAAAACCATGCCGGCAATGGAATCCGAAATATTCGGATTATCCCGGGTAATCTGTAGAAGGACGCGGGTTAAATGCCCCGGACCGGTAAAGAAAACATCATGGGGAGCAACTTCGAGGTGAAGAGTGTCACATATTCCACTGTCGTTGATTTGTTCCGGACATTGCCCCCGGCTAAAGGCAAAGGTGGATAATAGAAATAACCCAACCGTAACTAAGAAGAACAGATATGTCTTAAACTTCATCGAAATCGATTCCCGATAATGGAGGTGATCAAAAAGGCAGGGGAAATGCCCTGCCCAATAAAAGACAATCTTATTTAATTATACCGTTTTAAATTCTTTCCTTCGTAAAATTATGTTTCCATCTTGCTATTGGATTCTACGTCGATACAACCGGGATTTGTTGTTATTCTGCGGAGTAATATGAGAAAGTATCAGAATAGAATTTTGGAAAAGAGCAGGATGACAATATCGATATTAGAATGGGCATCTGCCAACAATTCTTAAGCCGAAGCGCAGGGGAAGGATATAATAACTTACATATCTACCCACACAGCACTGCTCCCCCATTGACGTTGATTATCTCTCCGGTGATAAAGGTGGAAAACTCCGATGCCAAGAACAAAACGCTGCCGGCTATCTCTTTGGCAGTGCCCGCCCTTCCCAGCGGAATCACCTGCAGGATCTCTTCCTTATCCTCTCCCACTAGGGACTGGTGGCTCATGTCGGTGTCCACCCAACCAGGAGCTACACAATTGACCCGGATATTATGTGGCGCCAGCTCCACCGCCAGGGACTTGGTCAGGCTGATAATAGCTCCCTTGGAAGCAGCGTAATGTGAGTGATAAGGCTCACCCCTCTGTCCGGCAGTGGATGAGATATTGATGATATTTCCCCATCTCTGTTTTATCATGTGGGGGACGCATGCGGTTATGGGATAGAAGGTGCCGTTCAGATTCACCTCCATGGTTTCCCTCAATTGCTCCTCGCTCATCCGGTCGATAGCCGCATATTTCCAGATGCCGGCATTATTCACCAGTATTTCGATTTTGCCAAATTCCTTAACAACACCAGTCACCATTTCCTCCACCTGTCGTTTTTTGGAAACGTCCGCATTATATATTTTGGCTTTGACGCCAAATTTCCCGGCACTCTTAGCCACCTTTTCAGCATCTTTCTCATTATTGCAGTAATTTATCGCCAGATCACACCCTGCTTGAGCCAGCATTAAAGCCGAGGCTTTCCCGATACCCCGGGATGCACCGGTAATTAAAGCGACTTTGCCTTTTAAATCAATCACACCTTCTCCTTGGGATTAAAAGAGTATTTCATACTGTCTTGAGATATAAGAGTATTCGGCACGCCCTTCTTCGAGTGTCATTAGAATTAAAGAGTTCTTCGACCAAGGACGTATCTACTAACATACGACGATTTTATCAGATTAACCAATGAGGTAAGGCGGAATATGAAACTAAACGAGCTAACACCGGAAGAAGAGAGGGTCATACTTCGGAAAGGAACCGAAAGACCATTCAGCGGTAAATACTATAAACACTTCCAACCAGGCATCTATATCTGTAGAAGGTGCAATGCGCCACTATACAGATCCGAAAATAAATACGATTCAGGGTGCGGCTGGCCCAGCTTCGATGATGAAATCAAAGGGGCGATCAGAAGAGTTCCGGATGCGGACGGTGGCCGGACCGAAATTCAATGCGCCAGTTGCGGGACTCATCTGGGGCACGTTTTTTTGGGGGAGGGGCTGACGATGAAAAACACCCGACATTGCGTGAATTCGATTTCCATAGAATTCGTTCCCACGGATGAAAAGCAATCCGGATAAAATGATTTTGACTTGAGGTCCTTCCAATGGAAAGAAGCAGTTTCCACCATAATACCGGAAACAGATCTTAATACCAGTCCGAGCCATTTCAATACCCAATCCACCACCATTGCTCGACTTAGCCATTGACTATTTCAATATTATCATCTTCTTCGTCTCGGTGAACTCTCCTGCTTCGATTTTATAGAAGTAAATCCCACTGGCAACGGTATTGCCTTTGTCGTCCCTCCCATCCCAATCGAGGGATTTTTCTCCCGCTGTTTGATTTTCGTCTACCAACGTCCTCACTCGCCTACCTAGCAGGTCGTAAATCGTCAACTTAACCATGCCCGGCGTCGATACGCTGTAGGTGATGTTGGTTTGTAGATTGAAAGGATTGGGGTGATTCTGATTCAGAAGGAAAACCAAAGATCCGGTAAACAAGGAGTCTTCATCGGCCACCCCCGACACCAGTACGGTAAAGCTTGCCCGGTTGGAGTCGCACAATCCCGCCGGATCGCAGGCTTTGAACCAAATGGTCTCGAGACCGTTCCAGTCCGAATCGGGAGCGGTTATGGTAGCCACACGACCGGTTATGTCGACCAGCAACTCCACCTCCCCCCAATGAGTCCAGGTCATGACCGAATCCGGATCATCCGGGTCTTGCACGTAGTCGTCCAAGTGGATGGGAGCGAACCCCCCCAGATCCCCGATTATCTGATCGGGAATGTCTGAGACCGTCGGCGTGTCATTAAATGCGATGACGGTAAAGGTGGCTTGATTTGAATCACAAAGTCCACCCGGATCGCAAACCATGAACCAGATAGTCTCGGAGCCATTCCACTCCGGATCGGGTGCGGTTACGGATGCCACCCGATTCGTTATTATGACCGACAACTCCGCTTCTCCCCAATATGTCCAGATCATGACCAAATCATTATCATCCGGATCGGTTACATAGTTATCCAGATAGATCAACCCGAAACTTTCACCGTCGGTGACGGTGGTATCGCGGATGTCGGCGACTTTGGGCGGATCGTTCACCCGGGTTATGGTAAAGGTGGCTTGATTGGAATCACACAATCCCCCCGGATCGCAGGACTTGAACCAGATAGTCTCGGAGCCATTCCACTCCGAATCGGGTGAGGTTATGGTAGCCACACGATTGATTATATTAACCGATAAATGAACTTGACCCCGATAAGTCCAGTTAATCGTTGAATCATGGTTGTCCGGGTCATCGACGTAGTCATCCAAGTTGATCGAAACGAAGCTATCATTTTCCACGATGATCTGATCCGGGATGTTGGAAACAACGGGAGTGTCATTAAATGCGATGACGGTGAAAGTGGCTTGATTGGAATCGCACAATCCGCCCGGATCGCAAGCCTTAAACCAAATGGTCTCGGAGCCTATCCAACTGGGTGAGGGAGGGGTTATGGTAGCCATCCGATCAGTGATGTTGACCTGCAACGCCACCTGTCCCCGATGCGACCAGATCATGACGGAATCATCATCGTTGGAATCATTTACATAATTGTCCAAGTTTATGGTAGGGAAGTTTCCCCCTTCGAAGATGGTGTCGTTGTGAATGTCGGAGACAACGGGTGATCCGTTACCGCAGAATAAAAACGAGACAGCGAAATCGTCAATGCCCGCCTCTACCACAGAGCCATCGCCTAAATCCGAAGCCTCGAAGCGAACCCGAACCTGGCTGGTGGGGAGGACGAAGTCGTCCACCATAAAGCTATGTTCCATCCAGCCGGATGTGGATGCCGGTCCGATGGTCTCGGTTAGAGTCCAGTTGGTGCCATTATTACTGGAGACATATACCTTAAAAAGATCGCTGTTGGGACTGCTTCCAAAGTCATTGGTATACCACAGAGCATAGTGGACTAAGGCGTTGGTACCGGAACTCAGATCCAAAGAAGGGGAGATCAGCCAGGTAGTTCCGCCATCCACGTCCGAGTTGCCATACACGTTATCCGTAAGATAGCAGCTGCCCGAGCCGTCGAAATCCGCAGGCGGGTCGCCGCGCTCACCGCCTCCGGCCGGAACACCCCGATCCCAGGCACCATCGGTAAGATTGGGATCGTTTTGCACGCTCCATCCCAGATCGGTTTCAAAATCGTCGGCAAACACCGTGGTCAGCTCTCCGACCAGTGAGGAGTAAACGGTGGTTGGAGCATCGGAGGGATCGTATATTACCCCGGAGGTGGCTCCCTGGGCGCTTAGATAGTATTCCGGCTGGTCATCGCAGTCCGGCGACGGGAGGATGGCCTGGTACAGATCACCACTTAAGTGCGTTAAGGCTGAAGTGAGATAAGAACCACCATCGTAGCGGTAATGTAAAAGACCTGATCCCGGTACGTATGAGTCACCGATTTCCTCGATTTGCACCGTGATGGTATCTGGTTTACCGGGGGGAATTATCTCCGGAGCACCGTCCGGAAGGCTGATCTTCAGCATGGCTGTACTGGCATAAACCACATAGCAGGCAGCATATCCTATGTTGGAGCAGTTATACGGGATTCGCATGTAACCCCCCTCCCCCCATCCCGAACCCCAGGAGTTGCGCATGAACCAGACACCATCGGTTCCCTGATTATCATCCCAGCCGACCAAAACTACCCCGTGATTTATATCGCTGCTCTCACAGCCATTGAATATGCCCCCGGTGTAAGCTTGCATGGCCGAATTGGCGTAAACCGTGACGGAGACCGGACCATAATCCAGAATGGCCTGCTTAATGGAGCTCACTAGCGGGATACCATAACTGCTGCCAACGAAGCCCCAATCTTGAATAAGATAGTCGTGCGGATAAGGGCAGCTGCAGGAAGCGTCGGTGGCGGTATAGGGGAGGTTGGACTCCAGCACCGCTCCAGTTCCGCCACAGGGGTCGGTCTTCCACTGGTGATAATCATGCGCCCACCATCCTCCTCCGCATCCCCAACCGTCGGAGTTGCATGAGACCAACCACTGCTCGGATAGATCAACCGTTACCTTGTCCTTGATCTTGATATTGCATTCCAGCGCGCCCACCGTGCTGAACGCCCAGCAGCTCCCGCAGGAACCCTGATTTTTCACCGGGGTGCATCCGCCGGAGTCGCACCAGCTGAATGCCACCGGTAGACTTTTGGAGGAAATGCTGGGATTGAACTTTGCCCCCACCCACCAATTGTCCGGTACCTTCATCCCGCACAATTCGGCCAAAGAATACCTGGTAGCCGGGTTCTCACCTACGGTGAAGGTCCAGCCCTCAATCTCTCCCTGTTTTCGTAATGAGTCGATATCGGCACGGGAAAGCCCAGCGGCAGAAGAAATCGAGACCATCAACAATAAGAGTGAAAAGATCAACAGCGTGTTTTTAGCTATTTTCGTAGGTTTCATCATGCCCGCCTCCTTCACAAAGCAAATGGTACTCACGTTAAATGACAAAACCACTCTGAGAAAAAAGCCAATCAAAAGCAAACGACAAGCATATAAAAAGCTGTAGAGATCAGAACGACCAGTGGGATCTCTCAGCTTCGAAAAATCAAATATGACAGGGTTCCA
>JBDROD010000447.1:0-2021 GCA_043810415.1 Candidatus Zixiibacteriota bacterium
TGATATATTGGTTGCCACCACCGTCATAGAGGTGGGGGTGGACGTTCCCAGCGCCACGGTGATGGTGATCGAACACGCGGAGAGGTTCGGGCTTTCGCAGTTGCATCAATTGAGAGGCAGGATCGGGCGGGGGGCGGATCAATCTTATTGTCTTTTGGTGGCGAATTATCCATTATCGGAAGAAGCCCAAAAAAGGCTTCAAGCCATGACCGCCACCACTGACGGATTCAAAATCTCCGAGATCGATCTTAAGTTGCGCGGTCCGGGTGAGTTCTTCGGAACCCGCCAACACGGCCTGCCCGAGCTTCAGATAGCAGACATCATCACCGATGCCAAGCTTTTGTACCGGGCTAGGGATTGGGCTTTCAAAACGATTCGGGAGGATCCCAAGTTAATCCAAAAAGAAGATCAATGCATCCGGTCGACCTTCCTCCGTAAATATAAGAAGAGATTTTCGTTGGTCGATATTGGTTAGACCAAGAAATATATAGGATATGGAAAATTCTATCCGTCAAACGAAAAATCGTAGCAGCAACCTCCGGACATGTTTGAGCAATGGTCAACGGTCGACGAACATTCCAAGATTTGAATTAACTAATAAGATATTTCGAAGAAAAATGAAACTTCTGTCCTAATCGTCTAAAATAGGTTTTGCTATGGACTGCGGACATCTTAAAAGGAGTTCAAACCATGCAATCACTTTTTATTAAAGAGGAAATCCTGTTCACCGGTGAGCAGCTCACCTCCTACTGGGCTTATACTCACTACGATATACCCGGAGACAGCATCCTCTCATTCATCGGGCCTTGCCAGATAGACGATAAATACATCGTCGGCATAGATCATTTCAAAAAGAAAACCCAGATCAAAAGCGAAAGCATGCTCCATTTTCTGGTGGAGCATTTCGATCTGGATTTGGAAAAAGCCATCTTAAGGCAAAAGCTTCTGGTGGACATCGTCAAGGACAAACTCAATCATCGTCTCAAGGGGGACGTTCTGCAGAGGTGGGGAGACGATCTGTTTGAGGCCGACTACAAGCTTACCGTCTCGGCTATGGTTAAAACCCCCGTCTCCACCAAAATACATCTGGGGATAAACGTCTCCAGCCGGAATGCACCGGTGAAAGCCAGGGGATTGAACGATTACGGGATCGATCCCCACGACATCTCTCAGGCCGTGATGGATCAGTACCGGCTGGACATGCGGCTTATCTCGGAAAAACTTTGGAAGATCCGGAGCATTGAATAGAGTTGCTAAAATCTCGGATCATTGGAAGGAAATCGAATTTTCGAACTTAAAGTCTGGATTAACCATAAACCGGAAGGAAAACATGAAAACATCGGATAAACTGGGCAAATCACTGGAAACGATTAACCTGTTGGAAAAAAACATAAAGGAGATCATCCGCGAAGTGGACGATTACGATTTGAAGAGGCTTTTGAAGAAAATCGACGCCGAGTGCATGGATCTTCATCACAACATCACCGTGGCTAAAAGATTGGCTGGGGAAGACAAGGATTAGTACCTCAAGAGGAATTCAGACAGAGAACCTTGGTCCTTCTTTTTAACACCGGGCTAAGTGTTCTAATCCAATCTGAAAAAAGGGACAATATGGTTAACGATGAAACCGGTAAGAAAGACGAGCTTCATTTCATTCAACTGGTGTTGATGTTCCAGTCCGCTGCCTTACAGCAGATGGGCAAGGTGCAGAATCCGATCACCCAGAAGATCGAGCGGGACTTGGACCAAGCCCGCTTCTCCATCGACATGCTGGAGATGATCCACAACAAGACCAAAAACAACCTCTCGGAGAATGAAAAGAAATATTTAGAGCACGCCCTGTTCGAGCTGAGGATGAATTTCGTGGATGAGATGAGCAAAGATAAGGAAAAGAAGAAAGAGGCCGGCTCTACCTCCAAGGGACCGGAAAAAAAAGAGGGAGATCAACAGCCATAGATCAAATTCCTTGTATTCTTGGTCATTTATTGTCCCCCTGACAAATCGTAACACGAAACCGATAC